>CAYPVL010000067.1:0-18257 GCA_964414165.1 uncultured Cognatiyoonia sp. | reverse complement strand
AATGGCTCTGGACTTACAACAACGAACGACCCAACATGGGCATCGGCGGCATGACACCCGCCATGAAACTGAGAACAGCCGCCTGAATTCTACGGCTGAACCCCATTAAAAATGGGGGGACTACCGGGCCACTTGGCACGGGCCTTGCCAGTATGACCTGCACAGATGGAACTTCAGTCGATGTGATCTACTACAATCAGGACAATGTCACAGGCACCGTCATTGGCGCTGTACCGGTAGCCAGGGGCGCGCGATCCAAGTCTGGTCCGGCGAAAACGTCCTGCCGTATCTGACCAAACCCGGTGCCTTCGGGCCATCATTGCCCTGCATTCAGGGCGATATCCCGCTCAGCTAGACTTTGCCTTCAAAGTCCGCATGGATCAGTTTGGCATCGCAATAAGGGCATTCCACAAATCCCACATCTGTCGGGATCTGCAACCAAACGCGCGGATGACCCAGCGCACCCTCTCCCCCGTCACAATTGATGCGGTAGGCGTTCACAATCCGGGTTTCGGGCGCTGGCGTGGTCATGGGCGTATCTCATGTTGTTGTCGGCAGGCATTCCCGCCATATGTTCCTCATAACGCAGGCAGGCAGCAGGGGAAAGACAGCAATGAACGACAATGCAATCGAAATTGCCGGACTGCGCAAAACCTACGGTGCGACCAAGAAAACAGGGGCAAAAGAGGCGCTGAAAGGCATTGATCTGAATATTCCGCGCGGATCGATCTTTGGACTGCTTGGGCCGAATGGCGCAGGGAAATCCACGCTGATCAATATCCTTGCCGGATTGGTCACAAAATCCGAAGGCAGCGTGAAAATCTGGGGCTTTGATCAAGACATCAACCCCCGCCAATCGCGCGCCGCCATCGGGATTATGCCACAAGAACCCAACCTTGATCCGTTCTTTACACCGGGCGGATCATTGGACGTACAGGCCGGGCTATACGGGGTGCCGCGCAAACATAGACTCACAGATGAAATCCTTGATCTGATTGGGTTGTCTGACAAAAAAGATGCCTACGCACGCTCCCTCTCTGGGGGGATGCGACGGCGGCTGCTGCTTGGCAAAGCACTGGTGCACTCCCCCCAAATCCTCGTCCTCGACGAACCCACAGCGGGCGTCGATATCGAACTTAGAAATCAACTTTGGGCGAACGTGCGCAAACTGAACGAAGACGGGATGACGATCATCCTTACCACGCACTACCTCGAAGAAGCCCAAGAAATGTGCGACGAGATCGCGATCATCAACCACGGTGAAAAGATCGTGCAGGACAGCACTGTCAACCTGCTTTCACGGCTGGACAGTAAAACACTGGCAATCACGCCCAGCGCGCCAACAGCACTTCCCGACCTGCCAGATAACATCACCGGACAGGTCTCCGACAAAGGCACGCTGCGCTTTACCTACGGGGCAAAAACCACCAACGCAGATCAAATCCTTGACCTCGTGCGCAACGCCGGGATCACGATCACGGACATCTCATCCGAGGAGGCCGACCTCGAAGACGTCTTCCTCGCCTTGACTTCAAAGCGCTAACACAATCGCTCTTTGGTTTTAAAATATCCCCGCCGGAGGCACCGCACCCACAACCAGCGCAGAACCCAAATCGGGCGGCACGCCACCACGGGCAATATCAAAAACGCGCGGAAGCGCTCATTTTGGCAACATGCGCCCCAGCTGCGCACCGCCAATGATGTGTAAATGGTAGTGGGGCACTTCCTGCACACCGTGCGCGCGGGCATTGGAAATCGCACGGAACCCAGCCTTGACCCCTGTCAGACGACAGACCTCAGCAACGGCGGCCATAAAACCAACCTGCTCCTCAGCGGACGCATCGCGGGCAAAATGATCCAGCGACATATAAGCGCCCTTCGGGATCACCAGCACATGGACAGGGGCCTGAGGGTATAGATCATTGAAGGCCAAAGCATGGTCATTCTCAAACACAGTATCATTCGGGATCTCGCCGCGTAAAATCTTGGCAAAGATATTCTGGTCATCATAGGCAAACTGCATCCGTTTCATCCTTAATCAACAAACAGGTAGGGGGTTTGGGCCAGCGTCTCGGCAACCTCGTCCGTGACACCCAGAAACTGGGCCAAGGCACGGGCATTCTCAGGCTCGGTGGCAGCTTCGCGAATACGAAAGGTGCTGTCAAAGTTGGAATCGCGAATGCGGTCGCTTTCGAAAACAACATCATAACGAATGGTCGGCAAAAGCTGGGCCAATGTGTCATCGGACGTCTGATCACCTGCCAAACCCACACGGCGGGCATGACCGGCAAGATATTCATCGGAAAAGTTACACTCAATCTCCAACAGCTTGGTGTTAGAACGATCCGAAAAGAAATCCTGCATCAGATCAATGCTGGCGGTATCCAGACAGATCACCAGCTTGTTGGTCTGGTGGTATTCAAACAACATGCGCATCAAGGCGCGACGATGGCGGGTGCGTTTGCCCAATGTCGACTGAATTCCACCCAGATCAGGCATCGGGGTATCGTCTTCATTGAACAAATAATCAATGGCCGGAACGTCCGTGTGATCGCGAATAGCGTCCGTCAACCGCTTGGCGACATGCCACTTCTTGCAGGCAATAATCAACAACTCACGCTCGCGACCAAGCGATGTTTCGGTCTCCCAGAACCGGGTAGCAAAGCGGCGACCAATGCGGCCGCGTCCGGTAAGGAACTTGAATAGGGTGCGCCCCTCATTCGAGATTTTGAAATCCTCACGCTGGGATGCATAAAGGACACCAAGACGGGTCTTAAGCGCCTTGGCCTCAGGGCTGATCTTGCGGGCAAACAGGCCATCTTGGGCCAACAACAGATCATAGTGGTCATTATAAAAGGTGACCGGCATGCCATAATCGGTGAACATCAAAAACGTCAGCGTCCGCGAACGGATTTCATCGCGTGGGATCAAATGGCGGACGATAGTCTGAAAGAATGTCTCATCCGGGATCCAAGTGGTGCGAAAAAAGCGCATCACATCCGGGCGGGACCGGGTAAATTCAAGCACCCATTCAATGGTGCGACGGCGCAGGCACCACCACTGTGATCCAATCATCATCTGCAAATCGCGGGGAACCTCGCGGGTCAAACCAAAGCGACGCTGGAAGTTGAAACAGGCATAGAACAGGGATTTCTGTGTGCGCTCATTAAAGGGGTGGCGATAGATCAGACGTTCCTCCTTAAAGCCTGTCTTGATCCAATCACTTTCGAAATAATCAAAACTCTCGATGTAATCGACGTCTTCTGCGTCCAGAAACTTATGGGTATGCACCGCCGATTTGATCGCCAGACAATCACCCGACACCATGTAAAAATGGCTGGCGCGGGGAAAGGCATCAATCGCCGCCTCAACCGCGTAAAGCGTGGCCTGCACCAAGGACCAGGTCCCCCAGCCACATTTGATGCGCCGCTTTGCAAAGGTGACATTGGGATTATCGGCCAACGCGCGGCGTATCTTGTCAAAGGCAGCCTTTGGGGCGCGCGCATCAAAGTGGATCGCAATATAATCGCCCACAGCCGTCAGCTGCTTTGCCTGCTGCACGATGGCATCCGGGTCTTTGTGACACAGAAGAATGAAGGCTATTTTTGCCATAAAGGAAACAGTCAGACCCCAAGGTGAAGTATTGTTTACATGTCATACATTGATCAAGCGTTGAATATACAGGGTTTCTTTGCTTTTTAAGGGCAACTATGACGTGGGTGACGCAAGTCATCCCGGCTTGCTTACGAGGACGTGTTGAATGGGTTTTCCCGGGACTTGGATGACAGAAAGCGAAAGCGTGGTGTATCGGGTTGTTCCGAAATGCGCGTGTTCGACCATCGGACAGATTATGTTCTACTCTGACCATGGGGAATTCTTTGACGGGGATATTCATGACGCCCAAGACGGGCTGCACAAATGGGCGATGGATGACAGCCAACCGCTGATCACCCAGAATGTGAAAGACCATAAATCCTATGCTTTCACCTGTGTGCGCAACCCTTATACGCGTATCCTGTCGTCCTTCTTTGACAAAATCTGCGGGATACAACGCAACGGACGCTACTACCGCGGCAACCTTGTCCCACTTCTGATCCAGAAATACGGGATCGAAGTGGGCGACCCGGACAATGGCTTTGAATTCGACCAGATCAAATCGTTCCGGCGCTTTCTACTGTTTGCGCGCGACACCATCCGCTGGCGCCGCCCCATGGACCCTGACATCCACTGGTCTGCCATGTCCGGGCACATCTCGACCTTTATCGTGAATGGCGGGCGCTATGATAAAATCTTCTGGACCGAACAATTCAACGACGGCATGCAGCAAGTGATCAACAAGATCGACACGCCGCACAAAGTCGATCTGGCCGCGATCCCCCGCTTTAACGAAAGCGAAGGACACGGACCCAAGCGCCTGCATCCGGTTGAAGACTATTTTGACGACCTGTCGATGCACCTGATGTATGAAATCTACAAAAAGGATTTCAACCTGTTCAAATATGATTTCGAAAACCCGGCTAACAAAATGCCGATCGGCGAAATAGATTTGAACGAAGTCCACGCCAAGCTCGGCGAATAGCCAAACTCATGAACGTGATCGCGCCTGCGGCGGGCGGGGCCGGGGGTATCGCCATTGTCTCTCGGACCAATGGCGTTCCAATGCCGATCCCCCGTCGCTTCGCTCCTCCCCCCAGCATATTTCCATTCAAAAGAAACGAATTCTTAAGGTTAACGCGCCACTCTTGAGGCACGGTACAGGTAGGCATGCCGATGACCGTTGACGAAGAAGCCGCCGCCATGCCTCCTGCACCTAGTGACTAAGGGCTGGCGGCGCACCCCGGGCCCAACCCCTACTTCTTTTGAATAAAAATATGCCCGCGCGGAGCGCATGCGGGCCACTTGCAACTCGACACGCCACCAGCATGACTTACCTCCCTCCCCATGAGCATAATTCTGATCCTTGGCAGCGGCCCCAACGTCGTCACAAGCCGCACATGGCCCCGCGCGCCCTTTGACAGGATCGTCGCGATCAATAACGCATGGGCCGTGCGCCCCGACTGGGACGATCTGATCTTCCCCGAAGACTTCGCACAGGAACGGCAGCCAATGGACGTATCACACACACAAAACATCATCCGAGCCGCAGACTACGTCCCCATCCAGAACCAATTCGGCGGTTTCGTCTATGCCGGGGGCACCATGGCCTTTACCGCCGGATACTGGGCACTTGGGGCTTTGAAGCCCAAGGTCATCGCGATGATTGGGTGCGACATGGTTTATGATGACAAGGTCACGCATTTCTACGGCAAAGGCACCGCCGACCCGCTGCGCAAAGACAAGACACTGCGCAGTCTTTCGGCGAAATCAGCGCGGCTGCAAGCACTCGCCGCCCGCGCAGGCTGCGCTATGGTGAACCTGTCGACAGACAAAAGTCGGCTGACCTTTCCACGCAGCACGCCTGTGCAATCCGCCGCGTGCAAACCGCTGCAACTCAATGAAACGGCGGTCGCGGCGGCCCTGCAGGAAGAAGAACGGCTTGGGTACTACGTCCCATCCGGCAAATACTGGAAAGAAGAACACCGTTTCGACACCGACGCCATCGACGCGCTCGATGCGCTTTGGCTCAGAGCAATCCAGCATCCTTAAACAGCGTGCCAAGATCAGCTTTTGGGCGCGGCCCGATATGGCCAATTACCTCGGAAGCCGCCACGACACCCATACGCCCGCAATCCTCCCACGACGCCCCCCGCGCCATGCCAAACAGGAATCCGGTCGCAAATTGATCCCCGGCACCGGTTGCATCCACCGGGATCACGGGCGTCACAGGCACCGACACCTCGGCCCCACCGGCACGCAGCAGCACCGGATCGCCCGAACGCGTGCAGACAACCGTGTCACACACCGCAGCGGCCCGGTCCAAAGCCGCACCCAGATCTTCGGTCTCATAAAGGGTCATCCACTCGGCGGCATTGCCCAGCACAAAATCCATCTCATCCGCGATCAAACGCTGGAAATCAGCGCGGTGACGGTCGGCACAGAACGGATCAGACAGGGTAATCCCGGCCTTACCCCCGGCAGCGCGCATCAAGCGGGCGGCCTCAGCAAAAGCAGTCTTCCCATCGTCCTTGTCAAACAAATACCCCTCAAGAAACAGCATCTTACTGCCGCCAAAAATATCAGATGGGACATCCGCCTGACCAAGATCAGCCCCGGCCCCAAGATAGGTGTTCATCGACCGCTCGCCATCGGGGGAGACAAAGATCATCGACCGCGACGTCGGGGCCTCGGCCCCTGCCACCGGCGCATTCGGAAAGGCGGTCCCCGCCTCTTCCATACCGGCGGCATAAAAGCGGCCCAAAGCATCATCCTTGACCTTGCCGATAAAGGCGGTGGACAGACCCAAACCACCAAGCCCCGCGATCGTATTGGCCACAGACCCACCGGGTGTTTCGGTACGATCACGCATGGCGGCATAAAGGACCTCGGCGCGGTCCTTTTCGATCAGCTGCATAATGCCCTTCTCGATGCCCATCTGATCCAGAAACATATCATCGGCCACACCGATCACATCGACAATGGCATTGCCGATCCCAATCACATCATAAGTCATTCGGTCTTTTCCTTGAATTGACAAAGGTCGCGGATCAAACAGGCCGGACATTTGGGTTTGCGGGCGACACACATATAGCGGCCATGCAGGATCAACCAGTGATGGGCATGAAGCTGAAAATCAGCCGGGACATGATCCTCAATCGCGCGCTCAACCGCATCAACATCCTTGCCCGGGGCGATCCCGGTGCGATTACCAACGCGGAAAATATGGGTGTCGACGGCCTGCGCAGGCTGGCCCCACCACATGTTCAACACGACATTGGCAGTCTTGCGGCCCACACCGGGCAGTGATTGCAAAGCAGCGCGGGAATTTGGAACTTCGCCACCGTATTCATCCACCAAAATCTGGCTCATCTTGATGACATTCTTGGCCTTTTGGCGAAACAGACCAATGGTCTTGATATGCTCGGTCACACCCTCAAGACCCAAATCAAGCATCTTCTGCGGCGTATCAGCCACCGCAAACAAACCGCGCGTCGCCTTGTTCACGCCTGCATCGGTGGCTTGGGCCGATAGGGCGACGGCAACAACCAGCGTATAAACATTCACATGTTCAAGTTCGCCCTTGGGTTCGGCCTCGGCCGCCTGAAAGCGTTCAAAAATCGCGCGGATCGTATGATAATCTAACTGCTTGGTCATGATTTCTATATGCCAAGCCGCGCCTCCAAGCACCAGCCCAAGTGTTTCTTTTGAATAAATATATGGCCCCGGAGGGTCCGCACTATCCACCCCACACCAAGCGCCGGCTTCAGCCCCTAGGGTGGATCTAATTCCCCCCAAAGCGCAACAATCGGGTCGCCAGCACAACCCACCACAGCTAACCTTACTTCATGGAACACACATACCATTACCAAGTTATGGCACGGGCCATTGAAACCATCGACCAAGCCAGTGAACCGCTCACGCTGGCCGCGTTGGCTGCACAGATGAACATGTCGCCAGCACATTTCCAGCGGCTCTTCAGCCAATGGGTCGGGGTCAGCCCGAAACGCTATCAGCAATATCTGGCGCTGGGGCATGCCAAAACGCTGCTGCGCGAACGCTTCACAACGCTTGAAACCGCCGACAGCGTCGGACTTTCAGGGTCCGGGCGGCTGCACGATCTGTTCCTACGGTGGGAGGCCATGTCACCGGGGGATTTCGCGCAAAGCGCGGCGGGGCTGACCATCAATTGGGGATGGTTTGACAGCGCCTTTGGACCTGCTTTGGTAATGGGCACAGACAAAGGAATTTGTGGGCTGGGGTTTGCGGCAACGACCACAAAAAGGCATACAATGGCCGACCTCAAAGCCCGCTGGCCCAAAGCGACATTCACCGAAAACGCGGGCGCGCTGCAAAACTGGGCGCACGCGGCCCTTGCCATGTCGGGGGAAACCAAACTGCATATGATCGGAGCGCCTTTCCAACTCAAGGTGTGGGAGGCCTTGCTGAACATTCCTTGCGGGCACGTCACCACCTACGGCGAAATCGCCCAAGCCATCGGCAGCCCCAAAGCGGTGCGGGCGGTGGGCACAGCTGTCGGCAAAAACCCTGTTGGCTGGCTGATCCCCTGCCATAGAGCCTTGCGCAAATCCGGGGAACTGGGGGGATACCATTGGGGCTTACCGGTGAAACGGGCAATGCTTGCCTTTGAATCCGCGCGGGTTGAAGCACAAATATAATCCAATAGAATCGGCAACTTATCGCCAGTATTCGTATCGTTATTGGATAGCACAGCGATTTGCGCTCTATACACGGTACAGATCAGCGCATTCGCGCGCTCCCAAACATGGAATTTGTCCAATGACACGCATGAAACTTTCCCTTGGTCTTGCAGCACTGACACTTGTCGCGGCCTGCGATACGACCAATCCAAATAACAACCAGAACCGTGACCAGGGGGCCCTGATCGGGGCCGGTGTGGGCGCGCTTACGGGCATTCTGACCGGTGATACTGTCGAAGATCGGCGGCGCGGCGCGCTTGTTGGGGCAGCCGTCGGGGCTGCGGGCGGGGCCGTCATCGGCAACCAGCTTGACCAGCAAGAAGAGGAATTGCGCCGCTCACTTGGTGGGAACGTCGGGATCGTGAATAACGGCAACAACCTGACCGTGACGCTGCCACAGGACATTCTGTTCGCCACAAACTCAGCCGCTGTATCAGGATCAGCACAGGCCGACCTGCGCACGCTGGCCGCGTCCATGAACCAATACCCGAATACAACCGTGAACGTGATCGGACACACGGATAACGTCGGCGATGCAGCCTTTAACTTTGACCTCTCGCAGCGTCGGGCACAGGCTGTGACCTCTGTGTTGCTGAACTCTGGGGTTAGCCCTGCGCGCGTGCGCTCAATCGGGCGCGGAGAGGATGCACCTGTTGCAACCAACCTGACACCCGAAGGCCGTCAGCAAAACCGCCGGGTCGAGATTGTCATCACGCCAAACTAAGGCACATAGCTGACCATTATCGGAAAGGGGCTGGCTTTTGCCGGCCCTTTTTGGTTTGTGCTTGCGACAGGCCGGTCATATGTTTTGAGCAACCATCGGGGAAATTGCCATGCCGTTTGAAACTGTCCAGCAGGAAAAACTTGCCCATGGCGTCGTGCGCCAGATCGAAGGGCTGATCCTGCGCGGCATCTTGCGGCCCGGCGAACGGCTACCTTCCGAACGGGAACTGTCCGAACGTATGGGCGTCTCGCGCCCCTCCTTGCGCGAAGCGTTGGCCGATCTGCAAGAACGCGGCCTGCTGGCCTCAAAGGCCGGGTCCGGGGTTTTCGTGGCCGACGTGCTTGGCAGCGCCTTCGCCCCGGCCCTTGTGAAACTTTTCGCCACGCATGACGCGGCGGTCATGGACTACCTCAGCTTTCGGCGTGACATGGAAGGGCTTGCGGCAGAACGGGCAGCACGGCTTGGGACGGAAACCGACCTAAAGGTGATTGATGCGATCTTCCGCAAGATGGAACAGGCGCACCAAAAGCGAAACCCGGCAGATGAAGCCCAACTTGACGCCGATTTCCACTTGGCCATCATCGAAGCCAGCCACAACATCATCATGCTGCACATGATGCGATCTATGTATGAATTGCTGCGCGAAGGGGTGTTCTACAACCGGGGCATTATGTTCAAACAACGGATGACGCGGGACAACCTGCTGGATCAACACCGGGCGATCAACGACGCGCTACAAGCCCGCAATCCAGAGGGATCACGGGCAGCGGTGGCGGCACATCTGGATTTCGTCAAGCAAGCGCTGACCGACCAGCAAAAGGTCGATGAAAACGAGGTTTTTGCGCAAAAGCGGTACGCGCACGAAAAACAGCGCTAAGGCACCAAAAAGAAAAGCCCCACGCCTTTCAGCGCAGGGCTTTCAATATAGGGTGGGCAATCTGCCGACCAAATCAGTGCAGCTTCTCACCAACCGCCGCAATCGCCTCATCAATCAAAGCATTGGTGCCTTTGGCATCCATCTGCTTGGCAATGACGTCTTGGGCAGCGGCAACAGCCACACCAACAGCCTGATTGCGGATGTCTTTGACGGCGGCGGATTGGGCCGCGTCAATCTGCTCTTCGGCAGCGGTCAGACGACGGGTAATCGAAGACGCGATGTCGTCCTTAGCAGCGGCAGCGGCGCGTTCGGCCTCTTCCTTGGCTGAGGCGACGATACGATCAGCCTGTTCCTGAACTTCCTTCTGCTTACGCTCATATGAGGCAAGCAGTGACTGGGCCTCTTCGCGCAAAGCGCGGGCTTCGTCCAACTCGGCCTTGATGGCAGTCGCGCGGCCATCCAGCATCTTGCCCACAAGGCCGGGGACCTTGTAGTAAAGCAGGATGCCGATGAACAGCAGGAAGGCGACCAGAACAACAAAGTCCGTGTTCTTAAGGTTGAACCAAAAAGCCTTGTCACCGGCGGCAAAAGCAGGCGTAGCGGCGAAAGTCAAAAGGGCAGTGGTCAAGATACGCATAGGCTTACCCTTTCATCCGTGCAGTGACGGCGGCGGTGATGGTCTTGGCATCTGCCTTGCCGCCCATGGCTCCAACAAGCGCCTTGGCGGTGTCTTTCGCGACATCCGTGACTGTCTTGGCAGCACTGTCGCGGATCGCGGCAATGGCAGCCTCAGACTCGGCGGTTTTCTCGGCGATCTGGGCATCGGCCTTGGCCAATTCAGCGTCCAGTTCGGTTTGAATCTCAGCCTTCGCATCCGCGACAATCTTCGCCGCCGACGCACGGGCATCCGCCAGTGATTTCTCATAAGCAGCCTCAGCCTCGACGGCCTTCTGCTTTAATTCTTCTGCCGCAGACAGATCATTTGTGATCGTGCCCGAACGCTCTGCCAGAACGGCCCCTATGCGGGGCAGTGCAATGCGGGACATGATGAGGAAGATCGCGATAAGTGCGATCACCAACCAAAAGACTTGGTTGCCCATCCAATCCGCACAAAGCTGGGGCATCCCAAGGGCGGAACCCCCTGCGTCTACGCAAGCACCTGCGACGGCTTCTGTCGTTTCTGTTGCCATAATGGCCCCCGATAACCTTGAAAGTTTACTGGCCGGGCGCAGATGCGCCCCGCCAGCCGTAAGGATATTGGTGTGTTCTTAAACGGCGAACATCAACAGAAGCGACACGAGGAATGCGAAGATCCCCAAGGCTTCTGCGAAGGCCAGACCGATGAACAATGTCGCTGTCTGCGATGCAGCAGCGGATGGGTTACGCAATGCGCCTGCGAGGTAGTTGCCAGCAACTGTACCAACACCGATCGCGGCAGCGCCGGAACCGATTGCAGCCAGACCAGCGCCGATGTGTGCGAGTTCACCTTCCATGAGAATTCTCCTTACGTTGGAAGTTTAGATGTAGGGTGGGCAATCTGCCCACCTTCATTAGTGAGCGGGATGCAGCGCGTCTTTCAGATAAACGCACGTCAAGATCGTGAAAACATAAGCCTGGATACCACAAACAAGGATCTCCAAGCCGTAGATGGCGGTAATGCCAACGATGGCCAAAGGCGACACCAGCAGGATCGCGGCAAAGCCTGCGAACACTTTAATCACAGCGTGACCCGCCATGATGTTGCCTGCCAGACGGATAGAGTGGCTGACCGGGCGCACAAAGTACGAAATGACTTCGATAATCGCGATGATCGGACGCAGGATCGCCGGAGCATCCTTCATCCAGAACAGGCCCAGAAACTTGGTACCGTGCAGAACAAACCCAAGGATCGTCACAGCGAAAAACACACCAAAACCAAGGATCGCTGTGACAGCAATCATGGATGTGGGCGAATAAGACATCGGCAGCAGGGCCAGATAGTTCGAGAACAGGATGAACACGAACAGCGTCATGATGTAGGGGAAATACTTCACCCCATCCTTGCCGGTCACATCCTCAACCATCTTGTAGATAAAGCCGTAGATCAGCTCACCGATGGACTGAACCCGTGTCGGAATGATCGCGCGACCGCGAGAGCCGACAACGAACAGCAGGAAGATGCAAAGAACAGCAATGCCCATCCACAGGGTCACGTTTGTCGGGGTAAACATGCCAACCGGCCCGTCACCAAACAACGGCTTTACGATAAACTGGTCCAGCGGATGGAAAACCAGACCACCTTCTTTGTCAGCATCAGTCGCCACGTGCGTCACCCTCGTCTGCGGCGGCCTCAGCCGCCATTTGTTTCTTTTGCACCTCTTTGGCCGATCGCATCATGGTGAGAACACCAGCCGCGAGGCCAAAGAAGATAAACAGCACCAGGAAAAGCGGCATGGTCCCAAACAGGGTATCCAGTCCGTATCCGATGCCAAAGCCAATCCCAAGACCGGCCACAAGCTCGATCACCATGCGCCATGCCAATTGGGCCTGCGAATAGTGCTCCTCCGAATGGTCCTTTGCCTTTTCCGGCTCTCGCTTTGCGGCCAGCTTTGCTTCCAAAGCTGCCAGGCGGTCACTGGGATCGTGTGGATCAGACAAGGTTTTACCCCACGCAGATGTTGGAGGAGGTCTATGGGCGCCACGAAACAGAGTCAAGAGACCCTTACACCACCGTTTCACAAGCAAAATCAAATACTTGACGTTGACGCAAAACGATAATTCAGCCCTTTTCGCATGCGAAAATCGCTTTTGCGATATTCAACCATCTGGTTGACGTTTCGCCCAAGCTGCCGCACATCTCCCTTATGACACCGCAACTTGACGCCGTCTTCGCCGCCCTCGCCGACCCCACAAGGCGCGCCATCCTCGCGATGCTGCTTGAGGATGATATGGCCGTCACGGACGTTGCCGAACCCTTCGAAATGTCTCTGGCAGCGATCTCCAAACACCTCGGCGTGCTCACCGCCGCCAAACTCATCAGCCAAGAAAAGCGCGGCCGCGTAAAGTGGTGCAAACTCGAACCCGACGCGCTGCGCGAAGCCTCGGTCTGGATGCAAGCCTTCGGCCAAATGGAAAGCCTCGACCTCGACGCCTTCGAACGCTTCCTTGCCAGCGAACTCCAACCCTAACCCTTTCGCAGCGAAACCCTCGCCAAAAGCACCAACCAAAAACAACTCTTTGGTTTTCAAATATCCCGGGGGCCGCGAAGCGCGGGGGGTCGCCATTGGAGCGCCATTGGTCCGAGAGACAATGGCGACGCCACTTCCGCACTCTCTTCAGCCCGTAGGGTGGGTTATGAACCCACCACCCCCTCATCCTTCAGCAACAAGACCAAAGCCAGCACCGTCAAGGCGACCCCGCCCAAAATCAATCCCGGCGGGGCCGCCTGCCCTAAGGCAATCGTCCAGACGATCACCCAACTTGGCGTCAGATACGTATAGGCCATCGCCTTGGATGACGGCATCCGCAGGGTCGCGAACTGAAGCAAGGTAAAAGTCGCAGCGCTGGCAAAGATGGCTGTGTAAAGAATGGTGATCCAAACAATACGTGGCAAATGCGCCCAATCGGTCGCCACCAGATCGCCCCACGCCCAAGCGGTGAGCATCACAGCTCCGGCAACCAACGTCCCGAAGGTAAACACAACCGCCGGTTCCCCCCGGTTCAGCTTGGCGACCAGCGGCGTGTAGATGGCGTGGGAGATGCATCCCAGAAAATAGATCAGCTCGCCGCGTCCCACTTCAAAAGCCAGAAGCGCGGCCAGATCAGCGCGAAAGATCACCCACAACGCCCCAGCCCCACCGATCGCCAAAGCCAGCGCCATGCGCAGGGTCAGGCGTTGGCGCAGCAAGAACCAGCCAAACATGCCCGACAGGATCGGGGTCAGGGTAAAGACTGCCGCCGCACTCACAGGCGGTGCGGTCTTCAAGCCCTCAAACATCAACACAAAATAGATCGTGAAAAAGAAGGCCAGCGTCGGATAGCGCCAGAGCGCTTTCAAAGCACCGCGCGGCACGCCTGTTGTTAGCAATGCCACCGCCCCCACGACAAACGCCGCGATCCAGAAGCGCACGGCGTTCAGGGCGGCTGGCGAAATCTCATTCGCGGCCATCGCGCCCAATGCAAAAGAGCCCGCAACAAGGGCTGAAAACAACAGCATCGCCAGATGGCCAGCCGTGGCCGGGCGCATCAGCCTGTCCAGTCTTTGGTGTAGTCTTTCAGGAACTTCAGGAAGGTCTGCACCTTCGTTGTGCGATGCAGATCGACATGGGTCACAAGCCACAAGGGGGCGGCCCATTCGGGCCTACTGTCCAACACGGGAACAAGTTGCGCATAGTGGCGCATCTCGGATCGGGGCAAGAACCCGATTCCGGCCCCGGCCAATATGGCCTCTTTAATGAAGGCGGGGCTTGAGGCGCGGAAAGCAAAGTGATCATCCGATACAAGACCCGCAAGCCATTGGTTGAACGGCGCGGGATGCTTCAGATCATCAGGGCCCACAAACTGATGGTCGCGCAAATCTTCTTTACCTGACAAAGTTCCGTTGGCGTCGATGTAATCTTGCGTCGCGACCAACTCCATTTGCTGGGACACGAAGGGCTGCACCACATTGTCGGGCTCGCTTGGCATCGTGCCTGCGCGGATCGCCACATGAGCCTCACCATATTCAAGGCGAAACAGACGCTCACCGGTCATAAAGCGCACGCGCACGCCGGGATTGACCGCCTGATAGGCCGTCAAGATCGGAACAACCGTCGCCCCGATTGTGCCAACAGACGTGACCACCAGTTCGCCCGCAACACCTTCGCCCTGCCCTTTGATCCGCCCGGCAAGCTGCGTGAATTGATCATCGGTCGCCTTGGCCACCTGCAACAAATCCGCCCCCGCTTCGGTCGGGGTATAGCCACGGGCGTGGCGTTGAAAAAGCTTCACACCAAGCCGCGCCTCAAGCGCGTCGATATGGCGAATGACCGTTGCATGATGCACGCCCAATACATCTGCCGCACCGCTTACTGTGCCAGAGCTGGCGACCTGATAGGCCGTTTTGACTTCATCCCAACTGTCCATTCTGCCCCGGCCTCTCTTGTGCACATGCAAACACTTGTGCCAAATTTAGGGCGCTTTTGTTCACAATTGCAAGGCAGGCATCGCGAATTTCCAGACTTCCTGCACCATAAGCCCAATCGGGGAATTTTCCCCGCCACTTCGCCTTGAACACATCAGCCCATAGGTTACATCGCCCTTATGATGTCTATACAACAACGCCTACTGAACCTTTACGCCCGCTGGATGCAAAAGCCGACACTGGCTTTGGTCAGCAATGTCCCGCTATCGCGCAAAATGTATGATCTGAACGCCTTCATGATCCACAAAACGCCGATGGGCTACCGGGAAAAGCCGCTACCGCTGGCCCATGATGATCGCAGCATTCCGGCGACAATCTGCGCGACACACAACCGGGCGACCCATGGCACGCTTATGTACTTGCATGGGGGCGGTTTTATGATCGGGTCGCTCAAAGGGTCCGGGCATCTGGTCACGGGGTTGGCTGAACAAAGCGGGCAGCGTGGTGTTTATGTCGACTGGCGCCTTGCACCCGAACATCCCTTCCCCGCAGGGCTGGACGATGCAGAGGCCGCATTTATGGCGCTACATGCGGATCCCGCCAGCGGCCCGATCACCGTGGCAGGCGATAGTGCTGGTGGCAACCTGACCCTTGCGCTGATCCATCGCCTGCTTGCAAAGGGCGCGCCATTGCCTGCAGCTGCGGTGTGCTTTTCGCCTATCGTTGATCTGCGCTTGGTCAACCGCTCACTTGAGACCAACCAAAAGCGCGATCCGCTGGTCCCCATGTCCTGGGGCAAACGCGGTGTTGCGGCTTATCTGAATGGACAGGATGCGACCAACCCCGAAATCTCGCCTTTGTTTGGCACTTTCAAAGGGGCCTGCCCGATCCTGATCCAATACGACACGACCGAAGTGCTATACGATGACTGCCGTCTTATTGCAGCCAAACTGCGCAAGGACGGGGTGGCGGTGACTGAAACCATCAAAACCGGCCTGCCGCATGTCTGGCAGTACCATTTGGGCCGCTCTCCCGAAGCGAACTCATCTGTGGCCGAGGCTGCGGCTTTCATGAAATCGCACATCGAGGCGTGACATCCCGCCAGATGCACTAGCTTTCTGGTCATGACACCAACACACCCATTCATCACCGCCCTGCGCATGATCCTGACCATCGCGTTCGTCTACTATGGCCTGCGCAAGGTGCTGAGCGCCGAAGCAGACGTGCTGATCTATGAGGCCATCGGCTTTGGCCAATTCCCGCGCTACATCACAGGATCAGTAGAACTGATCTGTGCGGCCTTGCTTTGGGTGCCGCGCTGCCAAGTCTTCGGCGCGCTTGGCCTTGTCGGCACAATGATCATCGGCACCTCCGCCTTGGTCTTTTTCGCAGGGCTACCGTTCTGGCACCTGATTCTGCTTGGGGTTATGGCGGCGCTGGTTGCTTGGGCTTTTCGCAAGCAGGTCATACGCCTTTTGCAATAAGCCGCCCCAGTATTTGCGCAAACACGCACCACCCCTGCCTTAAAGTCAGGCTAGGGAACCCGGATGAAGGTTTTGGACAAAGACAATGGTGTCCTCGTCTTGCGCGGGCAAGGCTGGCTAAATTTCGCCCTTTTGGTTTTGGCGACCTGTGGCACGCCATTCTTTGTTTGGGTCACGATCCAGTTTGAACTTTGGAAGGCGCTCCCTTTCGCGGCACTCGTGCCCGTCCTGATGCTGGTAACCTATCGACGCCAGTACAAAAACTGGCAGCTTATCCTTGAGGCGGATTTTGGCATTGGTACATTTTATGTGGGCCGGTGGCTAAACCGCCAAACATCTGCGCGGTTCGATTTGGCCAAACTGGAAAAAGCCGCTGTGTTGTCCAAAAAGGTTTTCTATCGTGATCGCAATCTGCGTGAAAAATACGTGACCGAACACTATCTGACTTTAGAAATTGCAGGGCGCCGTAATCCACTGACCATTGGGATCGGTCGCTACACCGATGTGCGCCGGCTCACGTGGAGCGTTAATAACTGGCTTGATCGTTATGGCGATCAATCGCGCAACACCTCGCCCAACAGCAGCGCATGAAAATCATCCACAACACACCCGACCTTTTGATTGCCCGCTACAGGCCCGTCAGCTTGGCCGTCTTTGGCTTTGCCTTGACGGCCTTGTTCGCAACCGTCGCGGTGTTTGCGCTGATCAACGCTGACTGGCGCGCGGCTGCCTTGTTGTTTTGCATTGTTGGCCTGTTTCTTTTCGCCTGCCATAAGCAGCAACTGCAGGTTGGTGTCTATTGTGATCGTACCCATGACACCGTCGCAATCCAGACCCGCCGGATACTTTCCAAGCAAACGGCGATCTATCCCCTGACGCAGGTCACAGGTGCCACGTTGCAAAATAGCGGGTTAGAGCAACGGATTGCGCTTTTACTTACAGATGGCCACGCCACAAAACCACAGGCGCTGACTTGTGACTTTCATCCCAGTTGGCAGGTGCGCAAGGCCGCAGAAACGATGGACACATGGTTTCGCGCGGCCCGTTGACTCTGGCCCCCTAACCCCCTAAACGCCGCCATATCCCGGACAGCTTTAGCCGTCCGGTCCCCGCATTCGTCGGGGATCGCCCTCCGTCAGCGCGTTGCGCCCACGGGGGCGCACTGCTTTTGGTAATGCCCACATGGGCGCTACTGCTTTTCGCTGCGGCACCCTATATGGGAACAACCGCAATCACACGAGGGCCTTGGCCGATGTTTGAAAATCTCTCCGAACGCCTCTCAGGCGTCTTTGACAAACTCACCAAACAAGGTGCGTTGTCCGAGGATGATGTGAAAACGGCCCTGCGCGAGGTGCGCGTGGCTTTGCTTGAGGCTGATGTCTCGCTGCCCGTCGCCCGCGACTTTGTGAAAGCGGTGCAGGAAAAGGCCACCGGTCAAGCCGTCACCAAGTCCGTCACCCCGGGCCAGCAGGTCGTCAAGATCGTCCATGACGAACTGCAACACGTCCTGACCGGCGATGTTGATCCGGGCGCTTTGAAGATCGACAACCCGCCTGCGCCAATCCTGATGGTCGGTCTGCAGGGGTCGGGTAAGACGACCACAACCGCGAAACTTGCGAAGCGTTTGAAAGAACGTGAAGGCAAGCGCGTCCTCATGGCCTCGCTTGATACCAACCGCCCGGCGGCGATGGAACAGCTTGCCATTCTTGGCACCCAGATCGGTGTGGACACGCTGCCCATCGTCAAAGGCGAAGAC
>CAYPVL010000066.1:0-18515 GCA_964414165.1 uncultured Cognatiyoonia sp. | reverse complement strand
TTGGCGGTGATTTCATCGGTGATATCCAGATTGATATTCACTTCGGTGGACCCATCGCTGGATACGGTCACATCGGTGTAGACGTTTTCGGAAATATAGGCCCCGGCGCGCACAGCGGCGTTCCCCTCATCATCGGTGGTCACGTCAAAATCATCAAGGCCCAGATTCTGGCGGAAGTCGTCAATCAAACCGCCACCGCTATTGCCTGCAAGCGTGCTGACGGCTGCGGCCAGTTGCACCGCCTGCAGCGGTGAAATTTCCGACAGGTTCCGCCCAAAGATCAGTTGCGACAGGACTTCGTCCTGTGGCAGTTCCGGCGTTGATTGGAATGTGACTTCGGGGGTCGATGCCGGGCCTTCGACCACGATGTTGATGATCGTGCCGGTGCTTGCCTCAGTGCTGGCGACAAGGCGGATGAAGGGTTCAAAATCGCCTTGCAGCGATGCTGTGCCTTCCGTCAATTCAAACCGCTGCTGCAGGATATCAAGCCGCCCCCGGATCAGATCAAACTGCCCGACGGGGATGACGTTGTTGGTTGTGCCACCAAGGTTCAGACTGCCCCCAAGTTCGGCATCCAGGCCGCGCCCACGAATGAAAATCCGCGAGGGGGCGTTGATGGTGATATCCAGCGGATAGGCCGGACCCGCACTTGCGCGCGTGTTCTGTGTTCCCGCAGTCGCGTTTACATCGGCGCGGTTCAGCGTCCGGCGCACTGCGGCCCCTTCGCCGAAATGGACAACATTAGGCAATTCCCCAAGGCTTGAAAGGCTGGAGGAAGGCACTTGCACTTCGCTTGGTCCAAGTTCAAGCGCGCCTGCAATGCGCGCACCACCCGCCAAAGGCCCGCGCACAGTGATCGTGCCATCGACGCTGCTTTCATAAAGGGTGGGGTCTTTCAGGATCACATTGCCAAGGCGCACGGCGATATCGGCATTGTTCGGCCCCTCAAGGCCGACCGGCCCGCTGATCGCCAGTTGCCCGCCCGCCTGCAGGTTGCCGGTGATGTTGATGTCGGCGCGCGCGGCGGCAAAGCTGATGAAGCCATTGATATCCTCAATTGATTGGCCCAGCGTTGGCGCGGCAAGCCGCGCGCCTGCAACATTCACCCGGCCACTGACCGATGACAGCGCGGGTGGTCCGTTGATCGCCATGTTGAATGTCGCATTCCCCGACAGGCGGCGTGGATCGAGGATTTCATTGGCCAGCCCCAAAGGCGCATTCCCGGTGACGCGCATATTCAGCGTGCCGCTATCGCTTGCCGTGCCGTTGACCTGCGCGCCAATGCCGCCGGGGCCGGTGGCATCAATATCAACACGCCACGTGCTGCCGCTGCGGTCGGCGCTGCCGGTCGCGGTGACAGGGCCGCTGAGTTGTTCTGTGAACAGGCCGATATCGCGCAGGCGTGCGTTGAATTGCCCGGTTCCGCCAGCGTCGGTGCTGTTCAGGTTGGCGGTCAGGCTGACGTTGCCCGTTTGAGCATTCAGGTTGCGGATATTGATGCCTGTCTCGGTGCGGGCGACATTCGCGCTTAGCCGTCCGTCCCCGGCAAGCAGTTGGTCGACGCTGGGATTGCCGATGCCGATGTTTTGCGTGCGCAGGGTGATTTCGGTGTTCAGTTCCGACAGATCAGGGCGCAGCGTGCCTGTGACAGTGCCGTTAAAGCCGCCGCGCACGGGCTGCCCGATCAGGCGTTGATACGGGGCAAGGCTGGCGACATCTGCGCGCACATTGCCCGTGATCAGCATATCGGGGCTTACTTGCGCATCCACCACGACATTTGCGCCGGGGGCGGTTGCGGTCAGGTCAACGTCGGTTGATCCTGCCGCGTTGCGATTGGCGGCCAGATCAGCGGTCATGGGGCCAGACAATCCCGGAGCAATGGTGCCAGCGTCATTGATCATGATCTGAGCCGTACCATTCAAAGGCCCGGTCGGGCTGCCCGCACCTGCGCCTGTGATCTGCATCGCAGGGGTTTCGATGCGCAGATTGTTCAGCGCATAAGCCTCTGGCCCGGTGCGCGCTGCGCGCGCGGTGATCGTTCCGTCCCCGGTCAGAAGCGGGTCAAGCTGGGCGATCCCGCTTTGCAAATTCTGCGTCTCGCCGTCCAGCCTGACGTCAAACAGTGATCCATCCGTCTGGGCAGTGACGTCCAGCGCAAGGGTCACACCGCCGCCAAGGTTTTGACCTGTCAGCTGGTTGTAGGTCGCAAGGTTTGCCGCCGTTACGGTCGCGGCGGCCACCAGATCAGTGTTGTCAGTCAGCGTGCCTTGGGCGGTCAGCGCAAGATCGGGCGCGGTGCCATCAACATCAAACTGTAACGCGCCAGAGGGAAGTTGATTGACCGTGCCTGCGATATTCGCCGAACCTTGGGTGCCATCCAGCACAAGGCCCATGTTGTTTACGGTCACATCAAAATCAGCCTCGGTCGCACCGTTTCGGATGCGGCCATCGGCGGTGATGCGTGCCTCGGGCGTGGTGATGCGCAGATCGTTCAGCGCGAATGCCTCTGGCCCGGTGCGTTCTGCGTTCAGCGCAATGGTGCCGCGCCCACGCAGAAGGGGGTCAAGTTGCGCGATGCCGCTTTGCAGATCGACGGTTTGCCCATTCAGAGTGGCATTGAAACTTGATCCATCGGTCACAGCCTTAAGGTCCAGCGCAAGGTTCGCAGAACCGCTGAGGGACTGCCCGGTCAGTTGGTTGTAGGTGCCAAGGTCAGCGACGCGAAAGCGGCTGGTGGCTGTCAGGTTCACATCATCGCGCAGCGTGCCTTGGGCGCTAAGCGCAAGATCAGGGGCGGTGCCTTGCACGTCAAATGTCAGTGGGCCACCGGGGACTTGGCGCGCGGTTCCAGTCAGGTCTGCCGGGCCGCCTACGCCGTTTAGAATGTCGCCCACCTCGACCAAATTAACATCAAACGCGGCGTTCGTGGCTTCGCTTGTGATATTCGCATTCGCTGTAATTTCAGCGGCTTGCGTGGCGATGTTCAAGTTGTTCAGCCGCGTCCCAGCCGTATCACGCGCAGCCTGTAGCGTCAGCGTGCCGGGGCCTTTAATCAGGGGATCAACTTCGGCGATACCGGTCCCAAGGTCGGTCGTCGTGCCATCAAGCGCGATTTCATAAAAGCCATCCAAGGGGCTGATCGTGCTTGTGATATTCAAGTCGGCCGCGCCCGTCAGATCAAGCCCGGACAGTGTCGCAAAGCGCGACAGGGTTGCGACATTCAGGTTCACATCACTGGTCGTGCGCAGACCGTCTTCGGCCCCAAGGATCGTTGCGGTGGCATCCAGTTCGATGCCGGGGCCAGTGAGGGTCAATCGTTCGATCTTGGTTGGTGTGCCGTCTTGGTAGTTGACTTGCAACGTGCCGCGGATCGCATCGCCCAAAGCCTCGGCCAGCCCAACATCATCCAGCGTTAGCCCCGTGGCCCCATAGTTGAAATTCGCGCTTACCGCGCGGGTTTCTCCGGCTAAAAGAGTGCCGCCGCCGTTGAGGCGCAGACTGTCGATGCCCACACCGGGCTGTTCAAAGTCGGCAATGTCGAAGGCCGCGGTCCAATCGTCTGATTGGGTCCGGTCATAGGTGACAATTAGGTCCATCGACTGCACGAAGGTTGGATCGCCCGACAGCGGCAATAGGACCGGTGCGCCGCCCGCGTCCATAATCCCGCCGGTGATGTCGATCATTTCGGGGAAGCCGCTGGCGTCGGTGCGCAGGGTTCCGTCCAGCGTGATGTTTTGTGCAGAAAGCGACAGTTCTGACAGATCAAATCCGCCCGCGGCCAGCGCCACACCAGTGGCGGCCAGTTGCACATCGGGGCCAAAGAAATCCTGATAATCCGGTGCAAATAATGGCGTCACATCCCCGCCGATATCCACCGCGAAGGCCTGCCCAAGGTCGGATTCGTTCAGCGCAAGATTGCCCGCAATCCGCTCTGCCCCATCGGTTGCAAGGCTAAGGGTTGCGGCGTATTCGCTTAAAGGGCCTGTGCCGTCCAGTTCCAACGCCACGGAGGGTTTGCCCGGCAGATCAAGCAGCCGCGCGATGATCCCATCCGCATCTTCGGACAGGTCCAGATCAAGGGCCAGCACCTCAGAGGCGTTGCTATAGCTGCCATCAATGACAAAGCGCCCGGTGCGTTCGTCCAGCCGCAGCGCTTCGACATTGGCCACTCCGTCGCCGCCCGACAGGCTTGCGCTGCCGGTCAGGCTGATCGTGACGGGTTCCCCAAGAAACACCTCGCCCAAGGCGATTTCGTCGATCTGAAGCGTCTCCAGATTAATGCTGACGGGCAATTCGGGCAGGGCAAAGGGGGTGGCTTCCGCGTCCGGCAATTCAACACTGTCATCTGGCAAAGGCGCACGGGTGACGGTGATCTTTGCAGCACTCAGTTCCTCAACCTCAATCGCACCGCGCAGCAGGGCGCTGCGGTTCCAATCAAGCGTCACATCCTCTAGTGATAGCCAGATGCCTGCGCTATCGGCCACAGTCAGCCGCCGGATCGACGCTTCGGAACTTAGCGCGCCTTCAAAGCCGATGATCGTCACATCCCGCGCATCGCCCGACAGGTTGTCTTCGATCAGATTAACGATAAAGCCCTTGTCTTCGTCTTCTTGGCTTTGGGCCAATGCAAGGCCGGGCAGGGCGCATAGCCCGATGATGATGAGCCGCTTCAAAACGCTTGTCCAATTCCGATGTAAACCTGCACCGACCCGAAGGCATCATCGCCGTTGGCGGGCGTGCCGATATCCAGTCTGATCGGGCCGATCCCTGTGTTATAGCGCACGCCGATCCCTGTGCCTGCGTGCCAATCGCCATCGGTGAGTGGTGTTGATGTTTCCCCGACATAGCCCACATCATAAAACCCAACGAGGCCGATGCTATCGGTCACGCCGTAGCGCGCTTCAAGCTGCGCACCCGCGAAGGACAGGCCGCCGGTATCAATGGTGACCCCATTTTCAACTGATTGAATACCCAAGTCTTGGTAGGATTGCCCGCGCACTGTGCCACCACCGCCCGAATAAAACAGAAAGTCGGCGGGGGCCGTCAGCGCATCGACGCCCAGCACGCTGCCAATCTGCGTGCGCGCAGCGATCGTGATCTGATCCTCGGCCCCAAAGCTGCGATAGGCCCGTGCATCTGCATAGATGCGCCCACCATCGCCTGCGCCTTTGAGCGAAATGAAGGGCGTCGCGTCCAGATCAATATAGTAACCGTTCTTCGCATTCGTCGGATCATCGCGGCGTTCCAGTTCCAGACCGATGGGTGCCGTCAGTAGCACATATTCGCGCACGCCAAGGTCGGTTTCTTCGCGCGCAGCCAGAATGCCAAGGCCCGCATTGGCCGTCAGATCGTCGCGCAAAAGGCGGGTGACGCGGGCTTCGGTCTTGAATTGGTCCAGCAGAAACTCTGGTTCGTTCAGGCGTGACAGGGTGGCTGTGCCCAGAAAATCGGTCTTGGGCCCATAGATCGCCGGGATCGCAAGGCTGGTGCTGATTGTGTAATCTGTGCCGCCTGTTTCCCCGCCGATGCCTGATATTTCGCCTTCCACGCGGAACCGCTCTGCGCCGCCAAAGGCGTTGCGGTGCATCCAGAAGGAACTGACCTTCAGGCCTTCAATCGTGGACAGTTCCAGCCCAAAGCCAAAGCGGCGCGGCTTGGATTCGGCGACTTGTAGCGCGAAGGGCAGGGTGTCGTTCGGGCCAATCGTGTCGCTTTCGGTGATCGCAACACTGTCAAAGGCGCCGGTCTTGCGCAGGCGGCGTTCGGCGGCGGCAACCTCATCCGGGGCGAAAACCTCGCCCGTGGGAAAGCCAACGATACGGGCGATGGCCGAGATGCGCACATCTTCGTTGCCTGAAATTGACAGATCACCAAAGGTCAGGCGCGGGCCGGGGGCCAGGGTGATGTTGACGTCCAAAGCTTCATCCGGGTGGCGGGCGACAATGGATTGCCCGGCGGGGCTGGCCTTGGCATGACCAATCGCACGCCAACCATTGACGCCTGTACGCACCGCGTCGCGCACCGCTTGGGTGCGGGCAACTTCGCCTGTGGCGAAAGCTTCTGGGATTTCTGCGTCCGGGGCGAGGGGGGCGATTGTGGCCTGTCCGAAATTAAAGCGTGGGCCGCGATCGACGGTGATGATCACATCGCTGATCTGCCGGGGGGCATCCAAAGGCGCAATGCTGTCCGCCTCGCGCCCGTTTACGCGGATCGAAATGGTCGGGCCATAATAGCCACCGTTATAAAGCGCTGTCAGGATACGGCGATAATCGGCGCGGGCGGCAGCAACGATGTCTTGCGGGACCGGGGCGTCTTCGTCGCGCAAGGCATAGGTCAGCGATGCCGCTGCGATATTATCGCGCAGGGTTTCGCCCGCCGTGCCCGTTTCAAGCGTGATGGATTGCGCCATTGTAGCGGTCGGCGCGAAAAGCGCTGCCGCAAAAATAAGGTGTCGCAGAGTCATGAAGATTAACGGCCCCCAAGGCAGTTCGCTTACTAGATGTAGTATCTTATCTTAGCTGAACCAGCAGCGAAGGGAATGGTTCCCTATAAGTCAACGGCGACAAATTCCGCCAATATGTCGGTTTCAGCCCTTGTTTCCTTACAAGGGCACAGTAACATTTTCGCTATGGCGGTTCTGATCGACAATCTTCAATACGCAAACTGGTCGGAAAAGATTTTCCGACAACTGCGCGCGGGCAGCGTAGACGCGGTGCATGTGACCATCGCCTATCACGAAAGTTTTCGTGAAATGGTGCTGGAACTTGAAAAATGGAACCGCTGGTTTGAACAGGTCCCGGACCTGATTTTCAAAGGCACAACCGGGGATGACGTGCGCCGCGCGCAAGAAACGGGGCGCACGGCGGTGTTCTTTGGGTTCCAAAACCCCAGCCCGATTGAAGACGACATTGGCCTGATCGAGATTTGTCACCAGCTCGGCGTGCGTTTTATGCAGTTGACCTACAACAACCAGTCGTTGCTTGCGACGGGTTGTTATGAGGATGAGGATACGGGCCTGACCCGGTTTGGCAAGCAAGCGGTGGCCGAAATGAACCGCGTCGGACTTGTCATCGACATGAGCCATTCGGCAGAACGCTCAACCTTAGAGGCGATTGATCACTCCGCCCGCCCCATCACGATTACCCACGCGAACCCCGATTGGTGGCATCCCGCACGGCGCAATAAGTCGGATGCGGTTTTGAAAGCGCTGACCGTGCGGGGCGGGATGCTGGGGTTTTCGGTCTATCCGCATCATCTTGCCGATGGCAGCGCCTGCACGTTGGACAGTTTCTGCGCCATGATCGCCGAGGCGGCATCGCGCTATGGGGCCAAAAGCCTTGGGATCGGGACAGACCTTTGCCAAGACCAGCCCGACAGCGTGGTCGAATGGATGCGCGTAGGACGGTGGAGCAAGCAAATCGACTATGGCGAAGGATCAGCCGACAATGCAGGCTTCCCCCCGATGCCCGCATGGTTTCAGGACAGCCGGGATTTCGGGAATATCCGTGCGGGGCTTTTGGCTGTTGGCCTGTCCGAGGCCGAGGTAGATGGGATCATGGGCGACAATTGGCTGCGCTTTTATGATGCGCAATTTGGGCCTATGCGGGACTATGCTGGATAGCCGCGCATCCCCTTCCCAAGTGCCGCTGCGCCCGGCATCTGACGTCATGCGCTTGCGCCGCATGGGCGCTTCTTTCCCGACACGACTATCATTTATGCGCACATTGCTGCGGGGGATGGCGGCGGAAAACGTCAAAGTCGACCGACCTGTTTGGGAGATGGATGCAGAGGGTTTTGGCCACGCGGTCTATAGCTTGCGCCTTGGGGGTTATGATTATGCGCTGGTGGCCGTGTCGACCGATTTGCCCGACGCGGCGCGCACGGACCGGGTGATCGCGACCGCTTGGGATACAGCCTATGTGCTCTATGACGGCATCCCGTCGGCGGGCGAAATCGCGCGGATTGTGCGCGACGCACCACATCAAGAGGCGTCACGTTTTACTGTACGTGATCTTGTTTTGTCGCGTGCAAACAAATCAGTACGCCTGTTTTCTCATGTGATTGAAGCTTTGCGCGCCGGACAGCAGCCCGACCGGGACAAGGTGCTGAACACTGGCTATCTGATGCGCACAACCGCCGTTTATGGCAACGGAAAGTTCGGAATTGCTGATCGGGATGTGATCGCAAACCGGCCTCATCTATCGGGGCCATTCGCGGCCGAAATGCTGATCGTGTTGCTGATCCGGGGCTTTACCCATGATCTTGTGGAACATATCGGCGGCGCGCCTTTGGACACTGATCTTAAGCGCGCGCTAGGGATCGGAAACGCGACGGGGCTGGGGATGGCACCGTTTCTGGTGTCGCATCCGTTGTTGCTTGATGCATGGATGCAAGTGCGCGAAACGGCTTTGGCGCGGGTGCGGGCTGTACCAGCGCTGACATCCGATCAAGTCTCGCGGATTTATGAACTGGTGACGCGCGCGGCAGCGCATTTGGCAGAATGGTCGGTGCCTGATGCAATTGCAGCGGAACGGATCGCCGTGATGCGACAAGAGTGGGCGGCGTTTGCCGATCTTCTTAACCCTGATGTGATGCTTGGAGATGCGCCGATTGATGCGATGGTACGGCTGTCGGAAGGTTTTTCTGTGGATACGCAGGAACTGGTTGCAGCCCTCGTGTTAGAGCCTTTTGGCGATTTGATCGACGGGCTAACAGACTGCATGGCGACGCCTTTCGTGCCGCAGGTTGACCCGATGATGACGATTGACGTGCTTCAAGGATGCCTTGCAAGGGATTGGAGTTGGGCAATAAATCTGGATTACACCCAACCAGAAAACTGCGCGCAGTTCTGGTACGTGTCCGAGGAAAAGCAGGAACCCCGCCTTGGCAATCGCCACGCAGAACCCGGCGCGGAACTGGAAAGCCCTTTGGACATCGCGCGGCAAGTGCAGGCAATGGCCCGCGCTTTGGGCGATCAGTCGAATGTCGCGACCTTCCTGCGCGCCCACCCCGAACACCGCAATGCAGTCTGCCGCGTGCAGACCTTGGCGCGCCATCCTTACGCTGAAATCCGCGATAATCTGATTGGCGCGGAGTGCCTGCCGATTGATATGCTGCGCTGTAAACTGGCGTTTTTCGGGGCAGCCAAGTTTGACCCGAAATCCGACCGCTGGACCCGGATCACCCTTGCCCAAGGCGCGCCTTTGTTGGGGGATTGGGGCGATGCAGATGACTGGTGGTTGCCCAGTTTTGCGACGTGATCTTATCGCGGGCCGAGGTCGCAGCGACGCTGCATAAAGCCGCCCGCGGGCAAGGCATGCCCCTTGGACATACGGATATTTTCGTGGCGGCCTGCCTGCGTGGATTGGCGATGCGCAAAGATTTCGCCGATGCTGTGACCCGCGCAATGACCGGCCCGTTTGACTGCGTTGAAACCCGCGTGGCGCTGGCGGGGCCTTTGGCGATTGATGCGTTGATCTGTGGTGAAGATGCGGTTGCTTTGCCTATCTTGGATGCGGCGGAGGTGCTTGAGCCCATTGCAATAAATGCATTTGAAATCAATGATCTGTGCATTGAAGTTCATGTGAAAGATGAAGGCTGTGTGTTGCACCGAACAGAAACACCGCCCGCTGACGCCCCCACAACAGGCCCTCTTAATATTCCCGCAGACGCATGGGCGCTTTGGCAGGATTGGGCGGCTTTGACCTATGTGCCCGCAAGTGAGGCTTCGCGATTAGGTGGTGCTGGAGCCGGTCTGACGGATAACGATTGAGAGTGCGGAGGGGGCGCTGCCCCCGGCTGCGCCTCCCCCGGGATATTTCAAAACCAAAGAGTTATTCTAAATTGGTGAAAGGGTCGGTGCGGTAGCCTACTTTTTCAAGGTAAAGGCCGTGGGGTGGGCAGACGGGGCCGCAAGCGCTGCGGTCTTTTGCGGCAAGGGCGCGGGCGACGTCTTCGGGTTCCCATGTGCCTGCGCCGACACGTTCAAGGGTGCCGACAAAGCTGCGCACTTGGTTGTGCAGGAAAGACCGCGCGCGGACGTGGAAGGTGATCAACCTATCGCTCTGGCGGGTGATGCGCAGTTCATCAAGTGTGCGCATCGGGCTATCGGCCTGACAGATGGAGGATCGGAAGGTTGTAAAGTCATGGCGCCCCAGCAGATGATCCGCCCCGGCCTGCATGGCATCTACATCCAATGCCCCATTCACCCGCCACATTTGCCCCGCCTCAAACGTCAACGGCGCGCGGCGGGTGGCAAGTTTGAAAAGGTATTGCCGTTCAATTGCTGAAAACCGCGCGTGCCAGTCGTCCGCAACTTGGGTGCAGGCGGTGATCGCAACGGGCGCGGGTTTAAGGTGGAAATTCAACGCCTCGGACAGGCGGAACGGGTCCCAATCGCGCAGTAGATCGCAGTGCGCGACCTGTCCAATCGCATGCACTCCGGCATCCGTGCGCCCGGCGGCGGCGATGGTGTGGGGGCCGGGTTCAAGCTTGGTCAATGCCGCCTCGATCGCCCCTTGCACAGACGGCTGGTCAGCTTGGCGCTGCCAGCCTGCAAAAGGCGCGCCATTATATTCGATTTTGAGGGCAAAGCGGGGCATGTGCGCGGGCTTAGGGGGACGGGGTTGCAAAATCAATCCCTACCCATTCGCGCCCGACACCCCTATTTAGGGGCAAGGATTTTGCTGGAAGGGCTTACAACGTGGTGATTGGCACGATTGCAGATCAGATCGTACGCGGGGTTGAAGGGGTGGCGGACACGTTATCCGCCCCGTTTACTGACCCCGTTATTCGCCTTGGCGTCACGGGGCTGTCGCGGGCGGGCAAGACGGTGTTTATCACATCGCTCGTGGCCAATCTGATGGACCGGGGCCGCATGCCGCAGCTGCGCGCGGCGGCCAGTGGGGCGATCCAAACCGCCTATTTGCAGCCCCAACCCGATGATACCCTGCCGCGTTTCGCGTTTGAGGCTTATCTTGCAGAACTCACCGCGCAAACGCCGGCATGGCCAGATGGCACGCGCCATATTTCGGAATTGCGTCTGTCATTGAAGGTGCAACCCACCGGCCTTTTGGGCGGGCTATCGGGCGTGCGCACGGTGCATCTGGATATCGTGGATTATCCGGGTGAGTGGTTGCTGGACCTTGGCCTGCTTGATCTCAGCTTTGAGGAATGGTCCGCGCAGGCACTTGCGCGCATTGCGGGGCGTCCCGGTGGGGATACGTTTTTGAAGTTGCTTGATAACACCGACGTGGCAGCAAATTTGCAAGAAACGACAGCGCAGGCTTTGGCCGAAAGCTATACCGCGCATTTGCAGGCCTCGCGGGCCGAGGGGTATTCTGATTGCTCGCCCGGTCGTTTTCTTCTGCCCGGAGACCTTGCCGGATCGCCGGTGCTGACCTTTGCGCCTTTGCGCGCGGGCAGTTTCGGGCGCAAATCGCTGGGCCGCGAATTTGGGCGGCGCTTTGAAAGCTACAAGCGCAACGTGGTCAAACCCTTCTTTCGCGACCATTTCAGCAAGATCGACCGGCAGGTCGTGTTGGTGGATGTGCTGGGGGCGATCCATGCGGGGCCGCCTGCGGTTGAGGATTTGCGCAATGCGATGGCTGATATCCTTGGGGCCTTCCGCCCGGGGCGCAACGCGTTTCTGACCCGGATTTTCCAAGGACGCCGGGTTGAAAAGATCCTGTTCGCGGCCACCAAAGCCGATCATTTGCACCACACCCAGCACACCCAATTGACCGATATCACCAAGGCGATGCTGCGCGAGGCAAAGGATCGCGCGGATTTTGCAGGGGCCAAGACCGCGGCCATGTCCATCGCGGCCTTGCGCACGACCGTGGAGGAAACCGTGGATCATGTGGATGGGCCGTTGAATGTGGTGCGTGGGCGTTTGCTTGAAAACGGCAAGCAGGCGGCTTTCTATCCCGGTGCTTTGCCGACTGACCCGCAGCATTTGCTTGCCCCGGCGAAGGCGGGGGACGCAAAATGGCTGGATCAGGATTATCAGGTGATGCGCTTTGCCCCTGCAGCGGTGACGCTGAAACCAGGGGATGGGCCGCCGCATATTCGGCTGGATAAGGCGGCGGAATTTCTGTTTGGGGATAAGTTATGAGCGGACCAAAAGGCCCCGTCCTGATTGATCTGGAAGATACAACGCCGGTGGAAACGCCCGCGACAGTGGCCCCGGTGCCCGAAATCGCGGACCAGCGCAGCGGGGCGGCGATGCAAACCGTGGCGGCAATTGCAGCGCGCAGACCATCGCCTTTGGCCAAATGGTTCTGGTCGCTGCTTTTGACGCTTGTGGGGTTTGTCGTCTCGCTTGCGGCATGGGATTATGTGAATGGGCTGATCGCGCGCGCGCCTATTTTGGGCATGGTGATCAGCGCGTTGTTGATCCTGTTCATCCTTGTTTTGGCTACCATGGCGATCCGCGAATTGGCGGCTATCGGGCGTTTGCGCCGGGTGGACCGGGTGCAACATGCCGCGGCCGCGGCTTTGGCGGCGGGTGATCTGCCTGCGGCCCGCGACGTCATCAGCCAGCTTGAAAAGCTGTTCAAGGGCCGCGCTGATGTGGCCTGGGGCCAGTCGCGCATGGCTGAATTGGAAGACGAGGTGCTGGATGCCGACGGGCTTTTGGGCTTGGCGGAAACTGCAGTTCTTGCCCCGCTTGATGCGCGCGCCATGCGCGAGGTTGAGGCGGCAGCGCGCCAAGTCGCCACCGTTACAGCCATCGTGCCTTTGGCCCTTGCTGACGTCGTTGCGGCCTTGACCGCCAACTTGCGCATGATCCGGCGGATTGCGGAAACCTATGGCGGACGTGCCGGAACCTTTGGCAGCTGGCGGCTAACCCGCACGGTGCTGACCCATTTGGTGGCAACGGGCGCTGTGGCGGTAGGTGATGATCTGATCAGTTCGGTCGCGGGTGGCGGGATTATGTCAAAAATTTCGCGCCGCTTCGGGGAAGGGGTGATCAACGGGGCTTTGACCGCACGTGTGGGCGTGGCCGCGATGGAGGTGTGCCGGCCCTTGCCGTTCGGTGCCGAGAAACGCCCGTCGGTTACGGGGTTGCTCAAGCGGTCACTGACCGGGCTTTTTAACGGGTAAAGTGCAGCCTTGGGGCGGGGCCAAGCGGCAAAGGCCCCAGCATCCCCATCCCGTTTTCATATTTCAAAGGCAGGGTCATCGTATCTTTGCCTTGGGCCAGCAGCGTGCCCATTGTTTGGGCGGTGCGGGCGAAACCGGGATCGAACAGGTCAAGATCAACAAGGCGCGGAATAAGGACCTGCCAGTTTTCGACCTGCAACAGGATTTGCCCCTCAGGGCGGCCCTGCGCATCCATGTCCAATTGCCCTTCGCCGATCAAAACCACATCAGACCAGTCAATCCGCAAGGTGTTGATCACCAATTGTTCGACCAGCACGTCCTGCGTTGAACGATCAAGCGGGGCGGCCAAGCGCACATCAGCCTCTAGAATGGTGTTTGCAATTGTACCCGCATCACCGGGCAAGGCGAATTGGTCCAGCTTGGTATAAACATCATAGCGGCGATCTTGCCCGTCTTGCAGGCGGGCGGCGATCAGCAATGCCGCAAGCGTCATGTCCCAGCCCGCATCCGAAGCGTAGGTCAGGTCGGCCCCCTCTGCTGTCAGATCATCAAAGGCAAGCGCAAGGTTTGGCTTAACAGTGGCACTTGCGCGCAACCGTTCGGCGGTCAGCGTGCCAATGTCAGCAGGGGATTGAATGCGCTGCGTATCTGGCAACACAAGGATCACATTGTTGGGCCGGTAGCTGAGCGCGAGGGTTTGGACGAAAGGCGCGCTATAACCCCAGTTGCCTGCCGGACCGACAAGTGACAGATCATTCAAAGTTGTATCAAAGCGCGAAGGAAAGCCCTTGGTGGCAACATCCGCACGCGCGGTCCAGCCCTGCGCCTCCATCTGCGCAAGCGCGGTTTCGGCCCCATTGGTTACCCGGTTGGCGCCAACGAACCAGTAACCTGCGTACACACACGCCAAAACAACGATCAGATAAGTCAGTCGACGCATAAAGGGGGCCTTTCTGTTTGCGCATAATGGGTGTTTATAGGGCGCGAAAAGGAAGGACCAGAGACATGGCGTTTTGGGTGTTCGGTTATGGATCGCTGTTGTGGAATCCGGGGTTTGAGGCGGCTGAAAAACGTCGTGCCGTCCTTAAGGATTATCACCGGTCATTCTGCATGCTTTCGATCCATCATCGGGGATCGGAGGCTGAACCGGGGCTGGTGCTTGCGCTTGATACGGCCCCCGGTGGACAATGCACAGGCGTTGCGTTTCGCATCCCCGAGGCCGAAGAAGACAGCGTTCTGGCGATGCTGCGCGAACGCGAACTGATCTCATCGGCCTATTATGAAGACACGCTTTCGCTTGAACTGGATGATGGGCGAAAGGTTGCGGCACTTTGCTACATCATCAACCGCGATCATGTCCAATATGTGCAATTTGATCTGGAAACACAGGCCCAAATGATCGCCCGTTCTGTCGGGGGGAAAGGGCCAAACCCGGACTATCTTTACAACACGGCGGCCCATCTGACCGAAATGGGAATCCGGGATGATGACATGGGCTGGTTGGTCACACGTGTGCAGGAAATTTGCGAGACGCATTAATTGTTTCCGTTTTGCCCATAGAGCGTTATTGTCCCGGCAAAACAGCAATAACGAGGACCCAGCGCGTTGAGCGATACAAGGGCATCCGAGGCCAAACCGCAGTTCACCCAACCCGTGCGCCAGATCACGATGATGTTGATCGTCTTGGCGTTGGTCGGGGCGATGCTATTCGTTGGCTTTGATCAGATCTATGCGATCTTCAATTCAAACCCCTACCTGAACGGCGTCATCCTTGTCGTTTTCATCCTTGGGGTGCTGTCGACCTTTGGGCAGGTCTGGCAGTTGATGAAATCAGTACAATGGCTGGGCCGGTTTGCAGGGGCGCGGGTCGGGGCGAACCTTGTGCAGGCTCCATCCTTGCTGGCGCCTTTGGCGACGCTGCTGAATTCGCTTGGGTCGCGGATGCAGATTTCATCCACCTCAAGCCGGTCCATTCAGGATTCGGTGGCACAGCGGATTGATGAAGACCGGGAAATCACGCGCTACATTGGGAACGTGTTGATTTTCCTTGGTCTTTTAGGAACATTCTACGGCCTTGCGACGACGGTTCCCGCACTTGTGGAAACGATCCGGTCGCTGTCGCCCGAAGAAGGCGAAAGCGGGGCCGAAGTGTTCGGACGCCTGCAGCAAGGGCTTGAGGCGCAGCTTGGCGGGATGGGGACGGCGTTTTCATCATCCCTTTTAGGGTTGGCGGGTTCGCTGATTGTTGGGCTTTTGGAACTGTTCGCAGGCCACGGCCAGAACCGGTTCTACCGCGAACTTGAAGAATGGCTCTCGACCATCACGCGCCTTGGCTTTGCTGGAAGCGAAGACGGAAGCGGGGACGAGTCTGGGGCTCTGGGGGCCTTTGCACAGCATATGGCCGACCAGATGGACGCGCTTCAGGCGCATGCGACGCTGGCCGAAGAAAGCCGGATGGCGCTTGAAAAACAGATCGAGCAGATGGCCTTTGGGATCGAAAAAGTTGCGCAAGCAGTCAGCTTGCAAGGCAGCAGCACCGAAGCGCTGGAACGTATCGCCAGAGGGCAAGAGGCGTTGGTCAAGCAAATGCAAGACGGCGTGGGCGGTGAAGGCATTGATGCAGAAAGCCGGATGCGCCTGCGATCTATTGATGTGCAGCTTTTGCGCGTGCTTGAAGAACTCTCTGCCGGACGGCAGGAAACGCTGGCGGCGCTACGCGGTGATCTGGCTGCGATGAAACTGGTGATGCGCAACCGGGGCCGCCCGGGCGGCGACGGGGGCTAGGCCATGGCGCTGGCGCGACGTTCATCCCAACGCTTTAACACGGCGATTTGGCCGGGGTTTGTGGATGCAATGACGGGGCTTTTGCTGGTCCTGATGTTCGTGCTGACGATTTTTATGGTGATCCAATTCGTGCTGCGTGAAACGATCACGGGACAAGAATCCGAATTGGACGCACTTGCGTCAGAAATTTCGGTGCTGTCCTCAACCCTTGGGCTGGCCGAGGCCGCGAATGCGGAACTGACCAATGATCTGGATGCTGCGCGTAGCGAAGCAATTGCGCAGACCGCGCTCATTGCAACACTTACGGCGGATCGCGATGCCACCGCCGCCGCGTTGGAAGCAACAACTGCTGATCTCGAAGCTGCGCAATCGGCAATCACCGGGTTTGAGGCGCAGGTCGCCGGGCTTTTGGCCGAAAATCAAACCGCGCAGACGGCGATTGAGGCGCTGCAATCTGAACAATCCGCACTGCTTTCCGAGCAAGAGCAGCTGAACCTTGCCCTTGCCACCGCGCGTTCTGAAATTGATGCCGGGGCCGAGGCTGCGCGCCTTGCCGCCGCGCGCCGTGAAGCGCTTGAGGCTTTGGTGGCTGATCTGGAACAGACCCGCGAGGCGCAGGCTGCACAATTGTCAGAACGTGAAAGTGCCGCATTGGCTGATGCCGCCGCTGCCGAAGCGATCCGCGAACGGCTTGCCAATGCCGATGCAGAACTGACGGCGATGACCTTGTCGCTGGAAGAAAAGCGGCGCGAGGCAGAGGAAACGCTGACGCTTTTGGCCGCAGCCGAGGCAGTTGCCGATGATCTGAACCTCACGATTGCAACGGCGCTAGCGGCACAAAATACAGCCGAAGCGGCTTTGGCAGCTGCCGAGGCCAAGAATGCGGATTTGTCTGATCGGTTGGCGGCAGCACTCCTTGCGCAAGAAACATTGCAGCAGCAGGTCTCGGGTGCAAATGATCCAAGTGCTTTGCGCGAACAGCTTGCGGCGGCACTGGCAGCCAAACAGGCGCAAGAGATCGAAACCGCGCAGCTTGCAGCCGCCTTGGAGGCCCAACAAAGCGAAGCTGATCGGCAGGCGAACTTGCTCGCGATTGCGAATTCTGCGTTGCAAGCGGAAGAAGCATTGTCCGCGCAAGGCCAGCGCGAGGTGGCGGTGCTGAACGCGCAAGTTGCAGAACTGCGTCAGCAGATCGGGAACCTGCAGTCTTTGTTGAACTTGGCAACGGCTGAGGACACCGAAGCACAAATCCAAATTCAAGAGCTTGGCACGCAGTTGAACACAGCGCTCGCGCGCGTTGCCGCCGAAGAACGCCGCCGGGCTGCACTGGAAGAGGCGGAACGGGCACGTCTTGAAGAAGAAGCCGCACGGCTTGCGGCTGAGGCACAAGACCTTGAACGCTTCCGTTCAGACTTTTTCGGGCAATTGCGTGATGTGCTTGAGGGGCAGGATGGGGTGCGTATCGAAGGGGATCGTTTCGTGTTCTCATCCGAGGTTCTATTCCAACCCGGACAGGCGGAATTGTCGGTGCTGGGGCGGGATGAGATCACAAAAGTGGCCGCCATTCTAAGTGAAATCGCTGATGAAATCCCAGACGGGATCGACTGGATCATTCGCGTCGATGGGCACACCGATAATGTCCCATTAACCAGTTCAGGGCGCTATCGCGACAATTGGGAATTATCCCAGGGGCGCGCTTTGTCGGTCGTGCGTTATATGGAGCAATCTTTGGGCATTCCGCCAGAACGTCTGGCTGCGAATGGGTTCGGAGAATATCAGCCGATCAATACAGCGAACACGCCAGAGGCGCGTGCGCAGAACCGCCGGATTGAGTTGAAACTGACCGAACGCTAATGCGTAACCGCAATCAGGGACGATCATGTTGCCCGGGCATAGGGTCGAAATAAAACACCCCCGCAGCCGGTAGGGCTGCGAGGGAGCAGAAGACTTTTAGGAATAGGCGAACCTAGTCAGCAGTCAGCAGCGGTGGCTTATTACCCTTATCCTGAATGCGGGCCTGTTCGGGCTTTTGGATGCGCAGATCAAGTTCGCCGTCTTTGACGCCAACCTTGACCAAACCACCTTTCATCAACTTGCCAAACAGCAGTTCTTCGGCAAGTGGCTTTTTGATGTGTTCCTGAATGACGCGGCCCAGCGGGCGTGCACCCATCTTGCTGTCATAGCCCTTGTCGGCCAGCCATTCGGCGGCTTTCGGGGTCAGTTCAATGTGCACATTCCGGTCGATTAATTGTGCCTCAAGCTGCAGGACAAACTTTTCGACGACTTGCAGGATGGTCGCTTTCGGCAGTGGCGCAAAGCTGATGATCGCATCCAGACGGTTGCGGAATTCAGGGGTAAAGGCGCGTTCAATCGCGGCTGAATCCTCGCCCTCACGGCTTTCGCGGCCAAAGCCAAGCGCGTTTTTAGACAATTCCATCGCGCCCGCGTTCGAGGTCATGATAATGATCACGTTGCGGAAATCCGTGGTCCGGCCATTGTGATCAGTCAGCTTCCCGTGATCCATGACTTGGAGCAGGATGTTATAGACATCCGGGTGCGCCTTTTCCATTTCATCCAGCAGCAACACGCAGTGTGGGTTTTGATCTACGCCATCTGTCAGCATG
>CAYPVL010000065.1:17512-18736 GCA_964414165.1 uncultured Cognatiyoonia sp. | reverse complement strand
AATCCGCCGCCTTCCTGCAGGTCGCCTTTAGCGGCGCGCTGGGTCTGATGTTCATCATCCTGCTGGCGCAGTTCAATTCGATCTACAATTCAATCCTTGTGCTGATGGCCGTGGTCATGTCGACCGCCGGGTCGCTGGTGGGGATGCTTGTGATGGATCAGCCTTTCTCGATCATTATGACCGGGACGGGGATCGTCGCGCTTGCGGGGATTGTTGTGAATAACAACATCGTTCTGATCGACACCTACCAAGAATACAGCCGCTATATGCCCAAAACCGAAGCGATTGCGCGCACCGCCGCAGACCGCATTCGGCCCGTGCTTTTGACCACAATCACTACAATGGCGGGCCTCGCGCCGATGATGTTTGGCCTGTCGCTTGATTTCTTCAACGGTGGTTATTCCATCGATAGCCCAACCGCGCTTTGGTGGAAGCAATTGGCGACAGCCGTTGTCTTCGGTCTTGGGATCGCGACCGTGCTGACGCTGGTCTTCACGCCCTCCATGCTGGCGCTGCGGGTCTGGGCGGAATCCGGGGCGTATGGGTTCTACAACTCGCTTCGGGCGATGTTTACCCGTGAGGCGCGTCAGGACATGAAACTGGGCCGCGCCGCGCGCAAAACCAAGGCCCCCACGATTGTCTGGGACGAAGACGAACCCATCATTGCGCCGCCAGTTGCAACGCCGCTGCGGGCGGCAGAATAGGCGCATCGTCTGTCAAAAGCACTGCATCAAACCGATCAGGCCGCGACCTCATCCTCGGCCTGACGGTTCCAAAGATGGGCATAGCGCCCGTCTTTGGCCAGCAACACGTCATGGGTCCCCTCCTCCACGATCTCACCATCTTCAAGCACAACGATGCGGTCCGCATCAGCAATCGTGGACAGGCGGTGCGCAATCGTGATGACGGTGCGTCCCTGCCCCATGGCCTGGAGTTCGGCCTGAATTTCCATTTCGGTCTCGGTATCAAGCGCGCTGGTGGCCTCATCCAAAAGCAAGATCGGCGGGTTCTTGAGCAACGTGCGGGCAATACCAACGCGCTGCTTTTCACCCCCCGACAGTTTCAAACCACGCTCACCCACTGTTGTCTCGTAACCATCGGGCAAGGACATGATGAAGTCATGAATGCTGGCGGCTTTTGCTGCGGCGCGGATGTCATCCTCGGATGCACCGGGGCGCCCATAGGCGATGTTATAAAGGATCGTGTCGTTGAACAGCACCGTGT
>CAYPVL010000065.1:4295-17502 GCA_964414165.1 uncultured Cognatiyoonia sp. | reverse complement strand
GTCCTGCGGCACGACGCCGATCCGGGCGTGCAACGATTCTTGCGTCACATCCCGAATATCCTGCCCATCAATCGTCAAAGCCCCACCAACCACGTCATAAAAGCGGAACAAGAGCCGGCCAATCGTCGACTTACCCGACCCGGACGAGCCGACGATAGCCACGGTCTGGCCCGGCGGCACATCCAGATCGACGCCTTTCAGGATCGGGCGTTGCGCATCATAGCCAAAGGTCACGCCCGAAAGGTTCACAGCGCCGCCCGTGACAACAAGGTCTTTCGCGCCGGGCTTGTCCTGCACCTCTGCGGGTTGCTCAAGGAGGTCAAACATATCGCCCATATCAATCATCGCCTGCCGAATTTCGCGGTAGACCGTGCCAAGGAAATTCAGCGGCATCGTGATCTGGATCATATAGGCATTCACCATCACGAAATCGCCCACGGTCAGCGCGCCCTGCTGTACGCCAACGGCGGCCATGACCATAACGGCGACAAGGCCAGATGTGATCAGGAAAGACTGCCCAAAGTTCAGGAAAGCAAGCGAGTAATTCGTGCGGATCGCAGCCGTCTCATATTGGCGCATGGCGTTGTCATAGCGATCTGCCTCCCAGCGTTCGGCACCAAAGTACTTGACCGTCTCAAAATTCAGCAGGCTATCCACCGCTTTTTGGTTCGCGTCCGTATCTTGATCGTTCATTTCCTTGCGGATTTTCACGCGCCATTCGGTGACCTTGAAGGTGAACCAGACATAGACGGTGATCGTGCCAACGACGACGGCCAAATACCAGAAATCAAACAGGAAAAAGAGGATCGCAGCGATCATCAATAGTTCAAGCAACAGCGGTCCAATGCTGAACAGCAAAAAGCGCAGTAGGAAGTCGACGCCCTTCACGCCGCGTTCGATAATCCGGCTCAGCCCCCCTGTTTTGCGGGTGATGTGATAGCGCATCGACAGGCGATGGATATGGGTAAAGGTCTCAAGCGCGAGGGCACGCAGCGCGCGCTGCCCAACGCGCGTAAAGATCACATCGCGCAATTGCTGAAAGCCGACGGTCATCAGCCGGGCCACACCGTAAGCAATCGTCAGACCAATCGCACCAGCCCCAAGGATCGTTGCAGCCGATGCCCCATCCGGGGCAAGCGCGTCCACTGCTTGCTTGTAAAACAACGGGGTCGCCACGGCGATGACTTTGGACAGGACCAGCACCAGCAAAGCCGCGATCACGCGCTGCTTGACCCAAGTCTCTCCCTCGGGCCACAGATATGGGGCGACCCGGCGGATGACGTTCCAGCCTTGGATTTCTTTGTCGTTCAGATTGTCGGCAGTTTTGGTCAGGCGGCGCATTCAGTTCTCCGGTCGGCCCCCTTACTTAGGAAGCCGCGCCGGGAATGACCAGCCTACTCGGCCACTTCGGGCACGCGAAAAACCTGGCCGGGGTAAATCAGATCAGGATCGCGGATCAAATCCTTGTTCGCCTCAAACACAGCCACATAAAGCACGCCTGCGCCCAGCTCTTCCTGGGCAATGGCCCAAAGCGTTGCGCCAGGCTGCACAGTGCGCACAGCAACGTCAAATCCTTCGGCAGCTGTGTCTTCGGCCAGAACGGCGGCAACCGTGTCGGAATCTTCGCGTTTGAACGGGGTTTCGATGCGGGACACAACAGTGCCTTCGGCGTCCACCTCATCCACACGCAATGTGTAGATGCCGGTATCAACTTTGGGCAAATCGGTGCGCCATTCGCCGGTTGCGGCAATGCGGGAAGACGTAACGGGTTTGTTGTCAATGTAGACTTGTACAAACCCTTCGCCACTGGCACGCCCGGCAATCGCAACTTCGCCTGTGGGGTCGTAAGTGATTGTATCAAGGGCGATATTTGATGTCAGTTCGGGCGCAATACTCCGGTCTGAGGCGACAACACGGACGCCGTCATCATCAGCAACCAAGACAGTCGCTTGATCAATCTGCGCAGGTGCATCAGGCGCGCTGGCCGCAGGAATGTCCGGGGCGCTTGGCAGGGTGATATCAATCGCGGCGCGGACCTCTTCTGCGGCTTCGGTCGAAACGGCCCCCAGCACCGCAGGTGCAGCGGGGGCTTGCGCGATAACGGGAACGACGGCGAAGGGTTCGACAAGGAAGGATTCCGCAGATGCAATCGCTGCGCCTTCGGGATCAGCCAAAAGCACAAGGCGACGCGCATCATCGGATGGATCAAGCACAAGGACAGCACCAAAGCTGCCATTGGCATCCGCCACAACCCGTTCAACCGCCTGCCCGGCCAGCATAACATCAACGGTCTGCCCGGCTTTTGCCTTCCCGGCGATGACGAACAGGCCATCCCCTTCAACGCGGAAGGTATCAAAGGCAGGGCCTTCAACCGTGGGTACTGTGTCTTGGACCACCACCTCTGGTGCGGGCGTCGCTTCTGGCGTCGGCTCTGCTGCGGGCGCAGCCGTAATCTCAAGGGTGTCTATCGGCGTTGTCCTGATCGCCGCCGTCTCATCCGCCCCATCGTCAATGCGCTGCGTTTCAAACGCGATAATCACAGCGATCCCAAGGGATGCTGCAACGATTCCGCTGATGGCCAGTGGTTTTGTGAGAGATGCCATAATAAGTCTTACTCTTTTTCAGTCCCAATCGCGGTTGAGGAACCATAACCAAGTGCTTAGAACCGGTCAAAGAAACTGCGCGCTTGTGGGGGCAAATGAACAAAGTTTTGAAGTCGGTGTGTGTTTATTGCGGCTCTCGCGCGGGGGTTGATCCAGCTTTCGCAGAAGCTGCAGATGATACAGGCGCGATGCTGGCTGCCAATCAGTGGCGTCTTGTCTATGGTGCGGGCGACGTTGGATTGATGGGGCGCGTGGCGGCTGCGACGCAGGCTGCGAAGGGCGCAACCTTTGGGGTGATCCCTGTACATTTACTGGATCTTGAGGTGGGCAAGCGCGATCTGGACACGTTCATCATCACCGAGACCATGCATGAACGTAAGAAAGTAATGATCATGAACGCCGACGCCGTGGTTATGTTACCGGGCGGCGTTGGATCCCTTGATGAATTCTTTGAAGCCCTCACTTGGCGTCAGCTTGGCCTTCATGACAAGCCGATATTCTTACTGAATACCAACGGGTTCTGGGACCCGCTTCGCGCACTTCTTGACCACGTGGTCGCACAAGGTTTCGCGGGGCAAGACGTCGTGGATGTGGTGCAGATTGCTGATGATGTGCCCGCGCTTGGTGACAAACTGCGCGCAGCTTTTGCCTAAGCCGTCAGGCTGGTAAAGCGATCCAGACTGATGTTTGACCCGCAGGCGATAATGCCGATGCGGCACCCCTTGAGATCATCCCGCAAAGGCCCCGTGACAGCGGCAAGGGACGCAGCACAGGCAGGTTCGGCCACGATTTTCACATTATCCAGCATAATGCGCATGCCATCGCGCATCGCATTATCCGTGATCTGCACCATCCGATCCACGTTGGCTGCCGTCACACCGTAGGTCAGCGGCAGTGCTTTGGGCGCGCCAAGACTGTCGGCAATCGTATCGATCTTGTCCAATGTCACAGGCGCACCTGCCGCGATGCTGCGCGCCATACTATCGGCACCTACAGGTTCGACCCCGATGATCAGCGCATCAGGGCGCAACTGGCGAATGGCACACGACATGCCCGCGATCAACCCGCCCCCGCCCACAGGTATCACAAAGGCATTCAAATCAGGGGCTTGGGCGACAAATTCTGCGCCAATGGTCGCAGACCCAAGGATCATGTTGTCGCCCTCAAAGGGGTGCAGCAGGGTCTTGCCAGCAGCGGCTTCGCCTTCCATCCCAGCAAAGGCTGCAGACATGTCGGTGGTCAAAATGACCTCTGCGCCCAAAGCGCGACAGCCATCAACGCGCAAAGGATCCGTGGCTTTTGGCATATAAATCGTGGCCGCAACCCCCGCCGCCTTCGCGGCCCAAGCCACGGCCAAAGCGTGGTTGCCCCCGCTTGCAGCCACGACGCCGGCGCTGCGCTGCGTATTATTCAACCCCGCAATGCCCAGATAAGCGCCGCGCGCCTTGAACGATCCGGCCTGCTGAAACAGCTCCATCTTCATGGTGACATCGCCGGAAAACATCCCGTCCCACCGCGCCGCATTCAGACGCAGCACAGGGGTATCGACCATCACACCTTTCAGGCGGACAGCGGCGGCGTCAATCTCGGCAAGGGTCGGTCCCATCAGGTGCTCCAAAAGAAAAGGCCCGAGGGGTGTCCCACGGGCCTTGGCGTTCGTCAATCAGAACAGGTTACATGCGCGAAGCGACGTTTTCCCAGTTCACCAGGTTATCAAGGAAATTGCTCAGATAGCCGGGGCGTTTATTGCGGAAATCGATGTAATAGGAATGCTCCCACACGTCGCAACCAAGCAGCGCGGTCTGACCAAAGCAAAGCGGGTTCACGCCGTTTTCCGTCTTTGTGACAGCCAAAGACCCATCCGCATTCTTTACAAGCCAGCACCAGCCAGATCCGAATTGGCCCGCACCAGCAGCGCTGAAGTCTTCTTTAAACTTGTCGACCGACCCGAAATTTTCGGTCAGGGCTTTCTCAAGTTCGCCGGGCATACCAGCATCATCCGGGCTCATCATCTCCCAGAACTGATTGTGGTTCCACAACTGACTGATGTTATTGAAAATTCCGTTCTGGGCGACGGCTGACTTATCATAAGTGCCGACGATGATCTCTTCCAGGGACTTACCTTCCCACGCGGTCCCTTCAATCGCCTTGTTGCCATTGGTGACATAAGCGTTGTGGTGCAGATCGTGGTGATATTCGAGCGTTTCCTTGGACATGCCTTTGGCTGCCAATGCATCATGCGCATAAGGAAGATCGGGAAGTTCGAAAGCCATGTTCAGGGCCCTTTCGGTTGGATGTTTCCGTTACAACCTAACAAAGGGCAAATCGTTCCAGCGTCAAGGCGAAAGGTCTAGAAATGCCCCACCGGCCCCGCCTTGGCCGAGGCTTCGAGCAGGCGAAAGGTGTAATCCGCGACCGAGCGGAAGCAGATCACGCGGAAGGTTTGGTCGTCCGTTATCCAGAACGCCGCCGCGACCTGCCCAAGCCGCGTGCGGCGAAAATCGCCGGGCTGGAAGGTTGCGGGGTGCAGATCGACTGGGGCAAGTTTGGCGATGACTTCGCGGGCGAAGGGACCTTGAACCTCAAGCATCGCCCGCGCATCGGATACGTTTACGGCCAAATGGTGTTGGCCTTTCAGGGCCTTACCGATCTTTTCCAAAGCTGCATCAACCGCACCATGATCGCCCATAATAAGGACTTCATCTGGCGACATCCAAGCCAAACCATCGTTGGCCTGCCCCTGCGCCGGGAACTTCGCCCCCGTCACATCCGCGCAGACTCTCTGCAACTTGCGCGCCGAAAGATCACCACGCAAGGAGATCATCCCCTGCAACCCAAGTTCACGGACCGACACGACGCCTGCGGCTGTGCGCCCATCCAAAGCACTGACAGCATTAGACATTTTGCTTGGCCCCTTCTTTGTCATAGAACACCGGATCGACGATTTTGGCCTTGATCGGCACCCCCCCGATATTGGTAAATGCGATGACGTCACCCATACGGTCAGGCCCCTTATGAAAAAGCCCCATCGCAATCCCGCGCTTAAGCGTCGGTGAATAATAGGTCGAGGTGACGCGCCCTTGCGTGTTGCTTTGCCCGTTGTCGTTGGTGCCATCAGCAATGGCATAGGCCCCATCGGGCAGCACCGATCCATCCAACGTCTCAAGCCCCACCAGCTTCCAGCGGTTCGGATCGGCCATGTGGCTGCGTTCATGCGCACGCTTACCTAGATAGTCTTCTTTCTTCTTGGACAGCGCCCATTGCAGGTTCAGATCTTGCGGAATGACCGTGCCATCCGTCTCATCCCCGATCATGATAAAGCCCTTCTCAGCGCGCATAATATGCAGCGCCTCAGTCCCGTAAGGCATCACGCCAAATTCTTCACCAGCTTCCAAAAGCGCATCCCAGAACGCACGTCCCTGCGAGGCAGGCACCGCGATCTCATAAGACAATTCCCCTGAGAAACTAATGCGATAGGCGCGGACCTTAAAGTCACCCAAGGTGCCATCTACCCACTGCATGAACGGCAAAGCTTCTTTCGAAACATCCATCCCGCCCAGCTTTTCCAGCACATCCCGCGCCTTGGGGCCAACAACGGCCACTTGCGCAAATTGCTCGGTCACATTGGTCACGTAAACCTGCCAATCCCACCATTCGCACTGCAGCCAATCCTCCATCCAGGCATGGATCCGCTCGGCCCCGCCTGTGGTCGTGTGGCAAAGCCATGTTTGATGATCAATACGGGCGACGACGCCATCATCAGACAGGAAGCCATTCTCGGTACACATCAGCCCATAGCGGCATTTGCCAATCGGCAGCGTGGACATCATGTTCGTATACATCATGTCGAGGAATTTGCCCGCATCCGGGCCGCTGACGATCAGCTTCCCAAGGGTCGAGGCATCCAGCAAACCCACATTCGTGCGGGCATTCACGACCTCACGGTTCACCGCCTCATGGACGGTTTCACTGCCGCGCAGATAGGCGTAGGGCCTGCGCCACGCGCCAACAGGTTCATTGTCCGCACCGTTGGCATTGTGCCAGTCAGACATGGGTGTTTTGCGAACAGGCTGGAACAAATCGCCCTTGGCGACCCCTGTGATCGAGGACAAGGAAATCGGGGTATATGGTGGGCGGAATGTTGTTGTGCCCACATTTGGAATATCAGCATTCAGCGCTTTAGAAAGCACCGCAAGACCATTGATATTACTTAACTTTCCTTGATCAGTCGCCATACCCAAAGTGGTATAGCGCTTGGCATGCTCAACGCTTTCGAAACCTTCCTGCGCGGCCAGTTGCACGTCAGACACCTTCACATCGTTCTGGAAATCGAGCCATGCTTTCGCGCGCAATTCATACTTTGCCCCCTGCGGCATCAGCCAGACAGGCGCAATCGCCGCCTCTTCTACATCTGCGCCAACCGGCGCAGCACCAGCCTTGGCTGTGTGACCGCATGCTTCGGCCGCTGCACGCCCAGCAGCAAAGCCATCGGCGACGCCCTCGGCGGTGAACAAATACCCGTTGGCGACACCTGCGACCGTAACAAAACCCTGCCCATCGGCACTGATCGGCGGGCGCGCAGGATCGGGACGGAACATCGCCTGATCTGCGTCCCAGTTCAACTTGCCGCCACAATGGGACCAAAGGTGGACAACAGGCGACCAGCCGCCCGACATGGCGATGCAATCGCAGCTGATCTCCTCGATCACCGCGCCTTCGCCCGCTTGTTTGCACAGCGCGACACCCGCGACGCGCCGCGCGCCTTTGACCTTGGCGATGCCGGTTTCAAAGGCGATGCGAATGCCCAGCGCCTGTGCCTCAGTCACCAGTGGGCTTTCGATGGCTGCACGCGCATCAACGATCAATGGCACGTCCAACCCAGCCTTTTTCAGCGTGATTGCCGTGCGGTAAGCATCGTCATTATTTGTCACAACAACCGTGCGATCCCCAATGGACACCCCGTAGTTCACGGCATAATCGCGCACAGCAGACGCAAGAAGAACGCCCGGTATATCATTGCCTGCAAAGGATAAAGGCCGTTCAATCGCGCCGGTCGCGGTGACGATCTGCTTGGCGCGGATACGCCATAAGCGATGGCGCGGGCCGTTCGTGGCCCCGTGATCCCCAAGCCGTTCATAAGCCAGCGCATAGCCGTGATCATAGACGCCAGCCCCCATGCAGCGCGTGCGGATCGTGACATTTTCCATCGCTTGCAACGTAGTCACAGCGCCGTTCACCCAATCCTCGGCTGATTGTCCGTCAATTGTCGGGCCATCCACCACGGCGCGCCCGCCCCAATGCGGGGTTTGCTCCACGAGCAATACACGTGCCCCGGCACGGCCCGCAGCTAAAGCACTGGAAAGCCCGGCAATGCCGCCACCAACGACCATGACGTCAACGGTTGCGTGGAAGTGTTCGTAGGTATCCTCATCCCGCTCTTTCGGGGCCTTTCCAAGCCCGGCAGAGTGGCGGATGAAGGGTTCATACACGTGTTTCCACAAGGGGCGCGGGTGGATGAACATCTTGTAATAAAAACCCGCAGGCAGGAAGCGCGACAGATGCGTGTTGATCGCGCCAACATCAAATTCAAGGGATGGCCAATGGTTCTGCGACGTGGCGAACAGCCCATCAAACAGCTCTTGCGTGGTTGCCCGCTGGTTGGGTTCAAACGCAGCCCCTTTGCCAAGGTTCACCAGCGCATTGGGTTCTTCCGCACCAGAGGCCACAACCGACCGGGGCCGGTGATATTTGAACGACCGTCCCATAAGCATCTGGTCATTGGCCAGCAAGGCCGAGGCGAGCGTGTCGCCTTCAAAACCCTTTAGGTACTTGTGGTTAAACTGGAATGTGATCTGCTTGGAGGTATCAACCAGACGCCCCCCTTGGGCCAGACGTGTGCTCATAGCGTGCCCTCCCAATCGGGTCTGCGGGCCTTGATTGCGGCGATAATCGCTTTGGGCGGTTCAAGCGTCTGCGCGGGATATGTGCCGAACACCTCAAGCGTGGCGGTGCAGCGCGCGGCCAAAAACCATTTCCCGCAGCCATAGCTGTGGTGCCAGCGTTCAAAGTGCACGCCCTTGGGGTTGGCACGGCGGAACAGGTAGTCCTCGAACGCGTCATCCGATGAACCGGGGCCAAAGCGTTTCAGGTGCGCCTCCCCCCCGGCATGCAGGTCTGTTTCGTCAACGTCTTGGCCGCAGTTTGGGCAATGCAGGATCAGCATGTCAGGGTCTTTCCAAACGCAAAAAGACGGACGCATCGCTGCGCCCGCCTGTCGCGAGGGTCTTTGTGAGTGGTGCTAGTCGGTGATGATGGCCGGGGATTCTTCGGCCACGGGTGCGGCTTGGATACCCTCTGGCGCAGAAGTGTTGCCGCCTGCGAAAAGGGCATACAGCAAGATAAGTACGACACCCCCAGCGGCAAGATAGATGCCGATGCCACGGTTTGTGCTTGGGTCTTTTGTGTAGTCAACCATGTGTTTTTCTCCTGTTTGGCTGACTGCATTTTGGCAATGCAGCACAGGATCGGAAGATAGGCAAAAATCCCCGCAAGCTTTGGGCAATGATTGGCCGGAACGCACAGCAAGCTTGCGCGGAACGCTGCCGGGCGGGGCATGTGTTCAATGCTGCGCATCAGTGCGCCACCCCTGCAGCGACACTCTCATCAATGAACTTCCCTTCGCGGAAGCGGAACATGCTGAATTCGTCCGTAAGCGGGCTCTGCCCTTTCGCCATCAGCTCTGCCATTGCCCAGCCGGACCCCGGGATCGCCTTAAAGCCCCCCGTCCCCCAGCCGCAGTTCACGAAAATCCCATCGACGGGCGTTTTGGACAAAATCGCCGACCTGTCCCCCGTCACATCCACAATCCCGCCCCATTGGCGCAACATCTTGAGGCGCGCAAGCATCGGGAAGGTTTCGACCAACGCCCGTACGGTTTCCTCAATATGGTGGAACGACCCGCGTTGGGTGTAGTTGTTGTAGCCATCAGTGCCCCCACCAATCACCATCTCGCCCTTATCCGATTGGGACAGGTAGCCGTGGACGGTGTTCGCCATGACAACCACATCCATACAAGGCTTGATCGGCTCTGACACAAGCGCCTGAAGCGCAACGCTTTCAATCGGCAGCTTGAACCCGGCCATATCCGCCAGCACAGAGGCATGCCCGGCGACAACCATCCCCAGCTTATCGCAAGCGATATCGCCCTTGGTGGTATTCACGCCTGTGACCTTGCCACCAGACGTCATCACACCCTTCACTTCGCACTGCTGGATGATGTGCATTCCCATATCCGAACAGGCGCGCGCATAGCCCCATGCAACAGCATCATGACGCGCCGTGCCGCCGCGTGCTTGCCAAAGGCCACCCAGAACAGGATAGCGCGGGCCGTCGATGTTCATGATCGGGCAAAGTTCTTTGACGCGCTTGGGTCCAATCCATTCCGTTTTCACGCCCTGAAGCGAATTGGCATGCGCGGTGCGCTGATAGCCCCGGATCTCTGATTGCGTCTGCGCCAGCATGATCACGCCACGGGGTGAGAACATGATGTTGTAGTTTAGGTCTTGTGACAGGTTTTCATAAAGGCTGCGCGCTTTTTCGTAGATCGCAGCCGATGGGTCTTGCAGATAGTTCGACCGAATGATTGTCGTGTTCCGCCCCGTATTCCCGCCACCCAGCCAGCCCTTTTCGATGATCGCCACATTGGTGATCCCGAAATTCTTGCCAAGATAATACGCCGTTGCCAGCCCGTGCCCGCCTGCCCCAACGATGATCACATCGTATTTTGCCTTTGGCTCAGGTGACGCCCACGCCCGGTCCCAGCCTTTGTGCTGGCGGAATGCCTCTTTGGCGATGGCAAAGGCTGAATAGCGTTTCATGCACGAATCCCTCATTGCCCGCCCGCGCAGGCCCTTATCTGTTTTACTGGACCTGAACTGGGCCAGAAAGGATACTGCCAGCGGCATGAAGGCGCAGTTTTGCGACATATGATCGCCGGACACTGATTTGTCAGGCAGCGTGGGGTTTTCACGGCCCCACGCGCGGATTAGGTAGGCTGAAAGCTTGGGATGAAAGCCATATGTTGTTTTGGATAATTTGCGTTCTGATGGCCGTGCTGGTCGCCGCCTATGTGGCGGTGCCATTGCTGCGCCCAACGGGAGCGTCCCAAGCCAGCCCGGATGTGGATTTGTACAAAGCCCAGCTTGCCGAGATCGATAATGATCTGGCCCGCGATGTGATTGATGCCGATGAAGCTGAACGCGCGCGCATCGAAATCTCGCGCCGCTTGCTGGCCGCCAGCAAGGTGGCGCAAGAAACAGGCGAGGCTCCGGCGGGCGCGAATAAGGTGCTTGTCGCGATGGTTGGTGCGGGAATTCTGGCTATGGGCGTCGGCACCTACTGGCAGATCGGTGCCCCGGGTGAACCCGATCAACCCCTTGCTATGCGCCATGCTTTGGCTGTTGAGATGCGCGAAAACAGGCCCTCACAGGCCGAACTTGCCGCTGTGGCCCCGCCGCCACCCGAAGTGGATGCATCGCAGGAATACCTTGATAGTATCGCAATGCTGCGCCAGATCGCGCCGACCCGGCCCGATGATTTGCAAGGGTGGGAATTGTTGGCCTTTCATGAAACACAGCTGCGCAACTACGCCGCCGCTGTTGCGGCACAAGAACGCGTTATTGCATTGCGCGGTAAACCCGTGCGCGCCCAAGATCAGACCTTGCTCATTGATCTGATGGTCGCTGCTGCAGATGGCGTTGTATCCCCCGAGGCCGAAGCCGTCGCGCGGGATTTGCTTGCCGCTGACGGAGGCAATATCGCAGGCCTTTACTACCTTGGCAGCCTGCACAACCAGAACGCCCGCCCCGACATCGCCTTCCGGCTTTGGCGCCCTTTGGTCGAAGCGGATGCGAATAACTTCCACGTCGCGCTGGCCCGTGCCCAGATTGAAAACGCAGCCTTCCGTGCAGGCATCGACTATACTCTTCCCGCTTTCGTCGGCCCCGATGCAGCCCAGATCGCCGCAGCCGAAGATATGTCCGAAGAAGATCGCCAAGCAATGATCGGCAATATGGTTGCGGGACTGTCAGACCGGCTGGCCACCCAAGGCGGCCCGGCCAGTGACTGGGCGCGCTTGATTAATGCCTACGGGGTACTTGGCGATACAGAGAATGCGCAGAATATTTGGCTTGAGGCGCAGCAAGTGTTCGGCACGGACCCCGCCGCCATAGAGCTGCTGCGTGCCGCTGCACAAAGCGCTGGGGTAGCAGAATGATTTGCGAAGACGTTGAAAGATTCGCCGCCGCACTGCCCAGCTTTGGTGCGCTGGCGGGGCTGGACCTTGGCACTGTGACCATCGGGGTTGCAGTCTCAGACGGGATGCGCAGCGTTGCCAGCCCGATTGAGACGATTAAGCGCAAGAAGTTCGGTCTGGATGCTGCGCGCCTTCTGGAGATTTGCAAGGGGCGCGACATTAAGGGCATCGTGCTGGGCTTGCCGATGAATATGGATGGATCGGAAGGGCCGCGCTGCCAATCCACGCGGGCATTCGCGCGCAATCTGGAAAAGCTGACCGATCTGCCGATTGCCTTTTGGGACGAACGGCTGTCGACCGTCGCCGCCGAACGCGCCCTGCTTGAGGCGGATACCTCGCGCAAGCGACGCGCCGAGGTTATTGACCATGTGGCGGCGGGGTATATCTTGCAAGGTCTGCTGGACAGGCTGGCCTATATGGGGAAATCGGGATGAGTGATGATGTTTGGAAACGCGACGAGGTCGAAAGCCCCTGCGTCAAGATCTGCGTGATCCATCCCGAAACCCGGATTTGCACCGGCTGTTTGCGCACGATTGATGAGATCGGCGCATGGTCGCGCATGTCTCCCGAGGCGCGGCGGCTGATCATGGATGCATTGCCCGATCGCCAAACGCAATTGACCAAACGGCGCGGTGGGCGTGCGGCGCGGATCACCTAATGGGCTTGCGCCGCGGGCGGGCATAACTTGGCAAAAGCGATGGGTTAAGCGGCCCCTGCATCTTTTGACGGAAACACAAAGCAACGGTCGCGCCGGATCATCAGCCAAAGGGCGGTGCCGATCTTTGGCAGAAAGACGGATGGGATTTTGGCTTTGAGCGTCGAGCCGTCGAAATCCATCGTGAATTCCACAAGGCTTTCGTTGCCCATGAACCGTGCGCGTTTGACGACGCCCCGTGCGGGCGTGCCATCAGACGGGGTCGGATTGGGGCCGCGCCCGGCGCGATCAAAGTCGATTTTCAAGTGCTGCGGCCGGATGCAAATATCCACATGGGTGCCGTCCGGCACACCGGGGGTGAGGAATTGCCCGAAGGGCGTTTGCGTCAGCGCACCCTGTACGCGGCCCTTGATCACGTTGATATCACTGAAGAAACGCGCAGCCTCAAGATCGACGGGGTTGTTGTAGATGTTGTAAGGCGCACCCTGCTGCACGATCCGGCCCCGGCGCATAAGCGCGATTTCATCGGCCATGCGCATTGCCTCGGCAGGTTCATGGGTCACAAGCAGGACGGCGGTGCCCTCATCCGTCAGGACTTCAAGCGTCTCATCGCGGATGTCATCGCGCAGGCGATCA
>CAYPVL010000065.1:0-4285 GCA_964414165.1 uncultured Cognatiyoonia sp. | reverse complement strand
GGCGATCATCAAGGCCGGAAAACGGCTCGTCCATCAACATGACTTTGGGTTTAGGCGCAAGCGCGCGGGCAAGGGCTGCGCGCTGTTGTTCGCCGCCAGACAGTTCGTGGGGGTAGCGTGCCGCGTGGCGCGACATACCCACCTTTTCAAGCAGGGTTGCAACGCGCGCATCCCGCGCAGCACGGCCACGCCCCAATCCGAAGGCCACATTGTCCGCCACAGTCAGGTGCGGAAACAGCGCAAAATCCTGAAACATCAACCCGATGGATCGCGCCTCGGGCGGGACAGACATATCCCCGTCGCAGACCAGATGCCCATCCACGTGGATCGCCCCACTGTCGGGCTGTTCGACCCCGGCTACCGCGCGCAACGTCGTGGATTTGCCGCAACCCGATGGCCCCAGCAGACAGGTCACCTGCCCCGGCTTTACCGTCAGGCTGACGTCATCGACAACGCAGCGCCCCGCAAATGACTTGCGCAGATTGGAAATAGCAAGGCGGGGCGTGGTCACAAGCGATTGTCCGAGTAAAACAATAAGGTTTCAATCACCTAGCAACTCACCCCGCCAAGGACAAGTTATATGGTCGCGTTCAGCGCCCCGCCATCCAGCACGATGTTCTGCGCCACAATGAAGCCTGCATGCTGTGAACAAAGAAACGCGCAGGTCGCCCCGAATTCTTCTGCAGTGCCATAGCGGCGGGCCGGGATGGTGGCTTCGCGCTGAGTCTTGGCCTCGGCCATCGAGATGCCTTGCGCCTGGCTCACGCCTGTATCAAGGCTGACGGCGCGGTCCGTGGCATGGATGCCCGGCAGCAGGTTGTTGATCGTCACACCGTGTGCGGCCACTTGCCGGGCCGTGCCCGCAACATAGCCGGTGAGGCCGGCGCGCGCGGAATTGGACAGTCCAAGCTGCGGGATCGGCGCTTTGACCGAAGCAGACGTGATATTCACCACCCGCCCCCAGCCTTGGTCAATCATACCGGGCAAAAGCGCTTTCATCATCGCGATGGGGGCAAGCATATTGGCGTCCAACGCCGTGATGAAATCATCGCGGTCCCAGTCAGACCACAGCCCCGGCGGCGGGCCACCTGCATTATTCACAAGGATATCAACGCCTTGCGCAGCTTCAAGCAAGGCATCGCGGCCGACTTGTGTTGCAACATCGGCGGCAACAGTTGTCACGCGCACACCGTGATCGGCCCGAATTTTCTCAGCCGCCGCTTCCAGCACCTCTGCGTTCCGCCCGTTCATCACAAGATCAACCCCGGCTGCGGCCAAGGCCGCCGCACAGCCGCGCCCCAACCCTTTGGACGACGCACAGACCAAGGCCCGCTTTCCTGTGATCCCAAGTTCCATGATTATCCCCTCCGCATGTTTTCGCATCATTTCGTCCTTGGTCTATCACGCAACACGCATCCCGCAAGCAGGATCAGAAATTGACCCTTCCAGCCCTGTCGCATAGGGTCGCGCGACGGGATTTTGAAAATGACGGAACTTGCATGACTGACACTGCGCCAACCCAATCGGTGGCCGTCTTTGAAGGGCGCATGTTTGCTGTGATTGACGGCGTCGCTGAAGGCGAAAGCATCTCATTCGCGGATGAGTTGGTGCTGGATGATGTCTATCATCTGGCGGGGGCTGCACGCCGCGCGGCCCTTGTTTTGGCGGCCCACGGGGATAGGACCGGCTTTGTTGTCGCCCCCGGCAGCGCGGTGGGAATTCTGGGTAATCAGGTTGTGCTGGATTGCTGCATCACGCTGATGGCCCCCGATAGCACAACCTATGAGGCGCTGGTGCTTGTCGAAGTCGAAGCCGGCGGCGTTGAAGCGATCCATCTGCTGCCCTTGGCAGAGCTGACACCCCATGTGGATTATCGCCTTGTCGGGGTTGATCGCCACGCGGCCACCAAACGCTTTGCCGAGGCGGCCTATGTGTCATTCACCCGTGGGACACATATCACCCTTGCCTCGGGCAAGCAGGCCCCGATTGAAGAAATGCGCGTCGGTGATCTGGTTCTGACCCGCGATGACGGCCCGCAAGCCGTGCGCTGGATCGGGCAATCGACGATCCGCGCAGTAGGCGACTTTGCCCCGGTGGTGATCAAGAAAGGCGTCCTTCATAATGAAAACGACCTTATCCTAAGCCCCGACCACCGGTTGTTTGTCTATCAACGCCAAGACAAACTGGGGGCCGGGCGCAGCGAAGTGCTGGTCAAGGTGCGCCATCTGATCAACGGCGATACGGTCTTTCAACAAGACGGCGGCTTTGTGGATTACTTCCAGCTGCTTTTTGATGATCACCAGATCATCTATGCCGAAGGGATTGCGGCGGAATCTTTGCTGATTGATCCCCGTACCAAAAGCGCCCTGCCCGCCGAGGCCGGCATGACCAAACGCCATGAACACCGCCAACACTTTGATTATGAAGTGAAAGAGCAGCTATTGGCGACGCCCGACGCGGTCGAACTTTTGCGCAAGGCGTCATCCAGTTAGGTGGTTTCCCCCCTAGTCAACCGCGATCAGCACGCCTGCAAATTCCCCGGCGCTGTCATCTGACACGGCTGTGCCGACTGTCAGCCCAACAATATCCGCGTTTTCACCACTGAACGCCCCGATCAGGCTGCCGTCCAGCGTTGTTTCGTTTGCATTCGAAGCCGTCAGCGTGCCCGATACATCAGCGACAATCCCGGCGACGTTTTCATTGGTGTCGGTTTCATCCGCGACATCTGCATCATCCCCAACGGCTGTCTGGACCGCGCTTAAAAACGTCTCTGACCCGCGGTAGATGACGCCTTCGCTGATGGTCAGCCCACCTGTGTAGCCCCCTGTTGTTTCACCAACAAACCCGGATGCATCCCCGCTTAGACTGCCGCCGGTATCAGAGAAAACGACCGTGATATCCGTATTGCCGACGATCAATTCACCCTCTGCGATCTGTAGCGCCAGCTGACCGCTATAATTCGCATCACCAGTGGTGGGCAAATCTTCGAAATCCGTGATCGAAGACGTGGGTGCGGCCCCAACAGCGCCCGAAGTGTCCGGCGCATCGTCCAGTCCGGCCTTGGACAGCGTATCTGCAAGGTCTTGCGTAATATCGCAGAATGCACCGGGCGCGCATTCGTCGCCTCCGCCGCTTCCGCCACAGCCCGCAAGCAGTGCTGCGGCCACAATAAGGGGTGATGTTGTCTTGTTCATGCCTCTGCTCCTGCCCGGTGTTTCGCATCTTTTGATCGTGCGAAAATTACTGCGTGATGGTTAACAATTCATGGACCATCTTGCAACAAAACAGCAGCCCACGATGGATTGCCCTTTCAAAGCGTTGCCCTTAAACGACCCTCATGACAAACCGACCAACCCTGCCCCCCGAAATTGCCCGCCGCCGCACGTTTGCGATTATCTCGCACCCGGATGCGGGGAAAACGACCCTGACCGAAAAGTTCTTGCTGTATGGCGGTGCGATCCAGATGGCCGGGCAAGTGCGCGCCAAGGGTGAGGCACGCCGCACACGGTCTGACTTTATGCAGATGGAAAAGGATCGCGGGATTTCGGTGTCGGCTTCAGCGATGTCGTTTGATTTTGAAACCTACCGTTTCAATCTGGTGGACACCCCCGGCCACTCGGATTTTTCCGAAGATACCTACCGCACACTGACGGCGGTGGATGCTGCTGTGATGGTTATTGATGGCGCAAAAGGTGTCGAAAGTCAGACCCAAAAACTGTTCGAGGTTTGCCGCCTTCGCGATCTTCCGATCCTGACTTTTTGTAACAAGATGGACCGCGAAAGCCGCGATACCTTTGAGATCATTGATGAGATCCAGGAAAACCTCGCGATCGACGTGACCCCGGCCTCATGGCCGATTGGGCGCGGTCGCGACTTTGTCGGTTGCTACGACCTGCTGCGCGACCGGCTAGAGCTGATGGATCGCGCGGACCGTTACAAAATTGCCGAAAGCATTTCGATCAGCGGTTTGGATGATCCGAAACTGGCGGAATACGTGCCCGCGGAACTCCTTGGGAAGTTCCTGGAAGAGATCGAGATGGCCAAGGAATTGCTGCCGCCGCTTGACCCTGAGGCCCTTTTGAATGGGTCGATGACCCTGATCTGGTTCGGCTCTGCGATGAATTCATTCGGGGTCAAGGAACTGATGGACGGCATCGCGACCTACGGGCCGGAACCGCAAATCCAAACCGCCTCCCCCCGCAATGTCGCCCCCGAAGAACCCAAAGTCGCAGGCTTTGTCTTCAAGGTGCAGGCCAATATGGACCTCAACCATCGTGACCGTGTG
>CAYPVL010000064.1:0-19334 GCA_964414165.1 uncultured Cognatiyoonia sp. | reverse complement strand
ACCAGAGGCCGTCACTTTGAACCGCTTTTTGCAGCTCGATTTTGTCTTCATCTTCGGCATTTCCGTCTCCTATTTTGGGTCGGTTTGCGCGCGACTCGGCATGCCATCTCGGCCGGCCACGCGGTTGGAAGTTGTCACTTAGGCGGATGTGCCTTGGAACGCAAGAGAATTTCACGCGCGTTGGGGGGCTAAAGGCCTTGCTGGGCTGTCATGCTGACCAAGTGCCGTTCGCGCTGCACCCTTAGAAATAGCGCGCGACCACACGGGACAGCGTATCGGGGATTGTGTCAAACCCGTAGGTGCCCGGTTTTTGTTGGATCGCGTAGCCAATCATCAATGCCCCGATGATGATCAGAATCGCAGGTGTGCGCGGTGGTCGCCCATCAAGCAAGGCGCTGGCGATTGAGGGGATCGTAAACACCCCAAGCACCATGCCCATCACGAAAAGTAGGTCCGTGTCCATCAGATCGTCCTTTCAAAGACTGCTCTGATGCGCAGCTTAATCCGCCTCGGCTGGTACGATCAAGCTTTCGTCACACGGGGCCACGCGCAAGATGTTTGTGGACCCCGGTGTGTTGAAGGGCACGCCGGCTGTAATCACGACCATATCTTCCTTGGTCACGACCCCTTCTTTCAGCGCACCGCGCACCCCGCTTAGGACCGCATCCTTAAAGCGGGTCACGGGCCCGGTTACGACGCAGTTGGTGCCCCATGACAGGCAAAGCCGCCGCGCAGTATCAACATAGCTTGTCATTGCGACGATCGGCACCCGCGGGCGTTCGCGACTGACAAGCAGTGCGGTGGTCCCGGACTGTGAGAAACAGCAGATCGCCTTGATGTCTGTTGTTTCTGCGATTTCCCGCGCTGCCGCCACGATCCCATCAGCGACCGATGCGCGTTGGGCCGAGCGCGAGGCTTCGATGATTTCAGTGTAGGTCGGATCGGATTCGACCTCGGCTGCGACATTGGCCATTGTTGTCACTGCTTCAATCGGGAAATCGCCCGCAGCGGATTCCGCAGACAACATGATCGCGTCAGTACCCTCATAGATCGCTGTGGCCACATCTGAAACCTCTGCCCGTGTGGGCATTGGGCTGTCGATCATGGATTCAAGCATCTGTGTTGCGACGATCACTGGCTTGGCAGCTTCCCGGCATTTGCGGATCAGTTGCTTTTGGATTGGCGGCACGTTCTGCACGGGCAGTTCGACCCCAAGGTCACCACGGGCGACCATGATGCCATCACTGACCTTCAGGATATCGTCGAAATTTTTAACCGCTGCGGGCTTTTCAATCTTGGACAGGATCGCGGCCCGGCCCTTTGACAATTCCCGCGCTTCGTCCACATCAGAGGGGCGCTGTACGAAGGATAGCGCAAGCCAGTCGACCCCAAGGTCGCAGACGAATTCAAGATCCTTGCGATCTTTTTCCGACAGGGCCGCCAGCGGCAAGACCACATCAGGCACGTTCACGCCTTTGCGGTTCGAGATGGTGCCTCCGACAATGACTTCACAATCTGCAAACGTCGCACCGCAATCTTTTACACGCAGCTTGATCTTACCGTCATTCACCAGCAGGTGTGCGCCGGGTTCAAGCGCATCAAAGATTTCCTTGTGGGGCAGTTGCACGCGGTTCACATCGCCCTTGGCATCGTCCAGATCAAGGCGGAAGCCGGCACCAACGACCAACTCTTCTTCTTTGTTCTTGAACTCTCCAACGCGCAGCTTCGGCCCCTGAAGGTCGGCCAAAATCGCGATGGGAGAATTCAGGTCTTTTTCGATTTGCCGGATAATCCCGTGCCGTACCTTAATTTCTTCGTGCGACCCATGGCTCATGTTCAGCCGGAAAACGTCTGCACCAGCCTCGTGAAGTGCCCTGATCATCTTGTAATCATCAGATGCAGGTCCAAGGGTGGCGACGATCTTGACGTTGCGTTGGCGTTTCATGCGGAATCCTTCGGCGTTAGCGGTAACAGCTGTTTCGCGCCCTTATTGCCCAATTCCCTTTGGGCTTCAACTGGACTAAAGGCGTGAATGGAAGAATGGCAGGTGTATTTTGACAGAACCCTTTGACATTGTGGGCGCCGACCGTCCGGGGCGTTGGTTGATCACCTGCGATCATGCCACGAACCGCGTCCCCGATTGGGTGAATGGCGGCGATCTGGGCCTGCCTGCGGCGGATATGGCCCGCCACATTGCCTTTGATCCCGGGGCTGCCGCTGTAACGCGCGCCCTCGCGGAATTGCTGGACAGCCCTGCGATCCTGTCAAACTTTTCCCGCCTTGTGATTGATCCTAATCGCGGGACTGACGATCCGACACTACTGATGCAGCTTTATGACGGGACAATCATTCCTGCGAACCGACATGCGGATGCGACGATGCGCAAGATGCGGCTGGATCGGTTGTGGCGCCCCTATCATGCCGCCTATCGTGATCTGGCCGCGCGCCGCGATGATACGGTGATCTGCGCGGTGCACAGCTTTACGCCGCAACTGCGCAACCGCCCCCCGCGCCCTTGGGAGGTTGGGGTGCTTTACGCGGATGATACACGGCTGGCCCTGCCGTTTTTGCAAGCCTGCCGCGACCAAGGGTGGTGTGTTGGTGACAATGAACCCTACGCGGGTCATCTGCCGGGGGATGCCATTGACCAACACGCCCTTGCCCATGGCCGCCCCAATGTTCTGATCGAACTGCGGCAGGATTTAATCGCGGATAAAGGCGGTCAGGCCCTTTGGGCGCGCCGCCTCGCCCCTATATTGAAAAAGACCTTGGCCAAGACTGGCCTGTGAAGGAGACACCCATGGACGACCAAACCCGTATCGAAGTTGAAGCCGCCGCTTTTCGGCGCCTCCAAAAGCATCTGATGGAAGATCGCCCAGACGCCCAGAATATCGACATCATGAATCTTGCGGGGTTCTGCCGGAACTGCCTGTCGCGCTGGTATCAGGAAGCTGCCGCAGAACGGGGCGTCGCGATGGACAAGATGGAAGCCCGCGAGGTGTTCTACGGGATGCCATTCGAAGATTACAAAGCCAAGCACCAAGTCGCGGCCTCGCCAGAGGCGCAGGCCAATTTCGATGCGACCCACCCGAAGGGCTAGGTTCTAGCCCTCGGATTTTTCACATTCGTCCTTTACATGATCTGGATCGCCCTGTTCGCCCGGGCGGTTCTTAAGGGGGGCGTGCAGCTCTGACCCCTTCATTTCAAACGTCTTGCTGTCCGGGTCGATAAGATTGTCGTTCGTGCGTGACATGGTTCGCTCTCCTGTTGTTTGCGTTTCACAGAAAAAACCCGAACCCACCCATAATGTTCCAATGCAATTTTGCGCACGATACGCGGTGCCATGGCCTTACTGACGCAAAACAAAACTCTGCTGGCTTCTCACGCCACCTTCATCTTTCTTTATCCGATTAAACTTCCCCCGAAGGGTCCGCACCCACTAACAGCGTCTAGCTTTGCGGCCGCTCAGCCCAGCCTGCAAAGATCTTCTCTAAATACACAACCGCATAATAAAGCACGATCCCAAGGAAGGCCAAAGCGATCAGCACCGCGAACATCAAAGGGTAATCCCCGTTCTGCTCGCCCGATTTGAACAATGCGCCAAGACCACGGCCATGGGGACTGACGATTTCAACAAGGTTCGTGCCGATGAAGGCAAGGGTGACAGACACTTTCAACGCCCCGAAAAACTCAGGCAACGTCTTGGGCAAGGCAATTTTGGTGAAGATCGTGAATTTCGATGCGCCAAGGCTGCGCAGAATATCCCGGTATTCAGGCTCCAGCGTCGATAGGCCAATGCCCACCGACACAGCGATAGGAAAGAAAGAGATCATGAAGGCCATCAGGATCGTATTGAAATCATGCTGGCCGATGAAGATCAGGGAAATGACAGGCACCAGTGTCGCTTTCGGGATGGCATTGAACCCGACCAGAAGTGGATAAAGCGCATCGCGGGCGATCTTGGAAAAGCCGATGATCATGCCGATTAACGTGCCGACCACGACGGCGATGCCAAGCCCCGCGACCGTCCGCCAGAGCGACTGCCAGCCCATTTCGAGGAACAGATGTTTGAACTTCCAGAACGCAGGCGGCAGGTCAGAGGGCGAGGCCATCTTGTAATTCGGCCAATCATTGGCCCAGACAAGCAACTCCCACAGGCCAAGGAAGACAAGGATCGACGCGACAGGAATACCGATGGACCGCAGCATCAATGCACCTCCGGATCGCGCCCTTGCGCGATCTTGATCTGGTCGCGCAGGATCGCCAGCATGTCGGCCACTTTGGGGGTGTAAAGCACATCCAATGTGCGATCCTCAGGCAGGTCCACCGCCATCAGGTACTGTGTGCAAGCCGGGCGGCCCGACAGTACAAAGACCTGATCGCCAAGAAAGACGCTTTCGCGCAGATCGTGGGTAATGAGGACACAGGTAAACGGCTCGGCCCGGCGCAGATCGCGCATGGTTTGCCAAAGGTCTTCGCGGGTGAAAGCGTCCAGCGCGCCAAAGGGTTCATCCATAATCAGCACATCAGGCTTATGCACAATAGACCGGCAAAGCGACGCGCGTTGGCGCATACCGCCGGACAATTCAGAAGGCCGCTTGTGTTCGAAACCCTTGAGGCCGACCATCTCGATCAGCTCCATCGCGCGGGCTTCTTTGTCGCGGCGCGGCATGGATTTCGCCACGATTTCCAGTGGCAGGATCACGTTTTCAAGGATCGTGCGCCATTCCAGCAGAACCGGGTTCTGAAACGCCATCCCGACCGTCTTGCGCGGGCCTTTGACCTGTTCGCCATGTAGCCAGACCTCTCCGTCATCGGGCTTCATCAAGCCAGCAACCAGGCGGGTCAACGTGGATTTCCCACAACCCGACGGACCAACCACCGCCGCAAACTGCCCTTCCGGGACGGCGACATTCAGGTCCTTGAGCACGGGCAAGGGTCCGCTCGGCGTTTGATAAGCGTGGGTGACGCCCTTGATGTCGATAAGGTTGGTCATGAAAATTCCAAATGGTCAGGGCGCGGAAAGGCCCGCGCCCTGCACTGATTACTTCAGCATGATGCCGCCTTCGGGCAGGAAGCTGGGATCAAAGTACAGCGACATATCGGGTTCCGCCTGGAACTCGTAAACCGATTTGGTCTGCTCAATCGCATTCATCATCCGCGCTTCATCAATGCCGCCCATGCCGTTTTCAGCGACATAGTCGGTCAGGACGTTCGCATCGATTGCCATTTGCAGACGCTCGGTTTCCAGCGCCGCATCAGCAGCAGGGTTGCGTTCGATCAACGCAGCGATGGCGGCATCTGGTGTCGCGATAGCGTCTTTCCATCCCTTGCCGACAGCAGTCAGAAAGCCTGTGATCAGCTCTGGGTTAGCCGCCGCAAAATCGGTGTTGACGATGATCGCGTTGCCGTAAAGATCGACACCGTGATCGGCCATCAGGATGACCGAGATATCATCGGCTGGCACGCCAAGCCGTTTCAGGTTCAGCGTGGATGAGAACGAGAAGCCCGTGACAGAGGCAACATTACCTTCAGCCAGCATGGGTTCGCGTGTGGGGAAACCAACGGGTTCGACAGTGATATTCTCCACATTGATCCCGTTTTCGGCAGCAAAGATCGGGAACTGCGCCCATGCGCCGTCGGGTGGCGGTGCGCCCAGCACGGTACCCTCAAGATCGCCCGGCGCAGAGACACCAAGCGATTTGCGACCCACGATAGCAAAGGGTGGCTTATCATAGACCATCATCACGGCGGTCACAGGGGCACCGGGGTTCTGGTCAAGGAAGCGCATGAGCGAGTTGATGTCAGCAAACCCAACCGGGAACGCGCCCGTCGCGACCTTCGGGATCGCATCCAGCGACCCAGAGCCTTCCGAGATTGACACATTCAGCCCAGCATCGGCAAAATAACCCGCATCCAGCGCGTGGAAGTATGGGGCGGATGGCCCTTCAAATTTCCAGTCCAATGCGAATGGTAGATCTGTTTCAGCAAACGCCGGTGCAGCCACAAGTGCCCCCACAAGGGCTGCGATTTTCGTAAACTTGGTCATGCGCAAGGCACTCCTTCTCCCGATTTAAGACAGTGCACGGTCCAACGCCCTTTCCAGATTGGAAAGTCAGGCTGACCTATTTCAGCCGAACAAATGGGCATGTTTGGAAAATGTGCAAAAGCAATAAGCGCGACGGTGCACTATGCCCAAAAAAGGCGCAAGTTGATTTTTTGTTGACTTCCTGTCCGAATTATCTGATATTTCTGTCATGACAGAAATTATCGACATAAGTGATTCCTCCGCTAAAAAGCAGTTCATCCTCTATTGGGGTGACATGGGCGGGCAATGGGGCGTGAACCGGTCGGTCGCACAAATCCATGCGTTGTTGTTCCTGAGCGTGAAGCCCCTGCCAGCGGAAGAGATTTCAGAAGAGTTGGGCATCGCCCGCTCCAACGTGTCCAATTCCTTGAAAGAGCTGGTCAGTTGGAAGCTGATCAAGCGCGTTCCCATTCAAGGTGACCGCCGCGAGCATTTCGTGGCCGAGGCTGATGTGTGGGAAATGGCGATGCGCATCGCGGCAGGTCGTAAAGAACGCGAGATTGACCCTGCCCGCGCCGCGATTGCTGATTGTGTGGCGCAGGCCGAGGCTGAGGAGGGTGTGAACCCCATCGTCCTTGAACGTCTGCGCGATATGGAGGAGTTCCTGAACACCGCCGACAAATGGTATTCCCAGATGCTGGGTGTTCCGAAGAAGCAACTGAATATGCTGATGAAAATGGGCGATAGGGTGTTTTCCCTGCTCCGCCTGACTGGAAAGAAAAGCGAATAGGGGTTCGCTTTTTTTTGCCACTTAATTTCTGTTTATACAGAAATAAACGACCTTACCGAATAGGGTGACCGACATGATGATGAACCAAGTTTTTGAAGTTGACCCCCCCGGCTCTGATGCCCGCTTTCACAAGCTTTTGGGTGACGTGGGTTGGAACCGCCTGCCCGCCGCTGTCCGCCGTCGCTTTGGCAAGCGTCTAAAGGGGGGTGCAAGTGTCGCCTATCAGGGCGAAGTTGTTGAGATGAAGATGAATTGGGCCGGTCGTGCCCTTGCCCATGCCGCCCGCCTGATCGGTGCCCCGCTGCCCTTCGATATGTCCTCCGAGGGCTTGCCTGCGGTTGTGATCGTCACTGAGGATAGCCAAAGCGACGGTCAGTTCTGGGTCCGCCAATATGGCCGCGCCAAGGGTTTCCCGCAGGTCGTGCATAGTTCCAAGCGGTTTGCAGGGCCAAGCGGGCTTGAGGAATATATCGGCTATGGCATTGGGATGGCTTTGCAGATCGAAGCCTCCGACGATGCGCTATACTTCAAAAGCGACGGCTATTTCCTGCAGATTGCAGGCCGCAAGTTCGCCCTGCCCCGTTTTCTTTCCCCCGGTGCGTTAGTGATCGGCCACCACGATATGGGGGCCAATAATTTCCTGTTTTCCCTGCGCCTGTCGAACCGGCTGTTCGGTGAGATGATCGCGCAGGATTGCCTGTTCCAAGACGTGAAGGAGTAACGTGATGGACAACCCGATGCTGTGGACCCTGATTTCAATCCAAATTGTGATGGGCACAACAGATATGCTTGTGCACCACGAGGGCACAGAGCGTCTTGCCTGGCGTCCATCCCAAAAGCACGAATTGCGCCTGCATGGCATCCGCAACTTCTTTTATGCGGTGATCTTTTTGTGCTTTGCATGGGCCGAACCGCACGGGGCTTGGACTGTGATCCTTGCCGGGATCTTGTTTGTCGAAGTGCTGATTACCCTATGGGACTTTGTAGAAGAGGATTTGCCCCGCAAGCTGCCTGCAACTGAACGGGTGCTGCACACTTTGCTGGCGCTGAACTACGGTGCGATCCTGGCCTATGCTGCGCCGTTTCTGTGGGCATGGGCGTGGATGCCCACTGCCTTTCACACTGTCAGCTATGGCTGGTGGAGCGTGCTCTTGACCCTGTCTTCCCTTGGTGTTGCGGTCTTTGCGGCCCGCGATTTGTTCGCCGCCCAGCGCAGTGACCGGCTTGATCAAGGTAACCCGGCCCGTCTGGTCGATGCCCTTCCTCCACGCCAGCGCGTGCTCATCACTGGTGGCACTGGCTTTATCGGTCAGCGGTTGGTCGCTGCATTGGTCGCTGGCGGCCATGATGTCACTGTCCTGACCCGTGATCTGCGCAAGGTTGATCTGCTCGCCCATCCGGTGCGCGTAATTGATGATCTGGCGCTTGTGCATAATGCCGACCGCTTTGATGCCATCGTCAATCTTGCTGGGGATGCGGTGGCCAGCGGCCTTTGGACCGCGAAGAAACGTGCCCGCATCATCAACAGCCGGGTTGAGATGACCCGTACTTTGGATGCGCTCATTGCCCGGCTTGAGGTCAAACCGCGCGTGGTCGTGAATGGCTCTGCCGTTGGGTACTATGGCCTGCATGGCGATGACATTCTGGCCGAGGATGCGGCCCCGAACCCGGCCTTCGTGCATGATGTTTGCCGGGAATGGGAAGACGCCGCCGCCCCCATCGCCCGCCACGGTGTCCGCCTTGTGGTCTTGCGCATCGGGCTTGTGCTAGGTGTGGATGGCGGGATGCTGGCCAAGCTGCTGACCCCGTTTGAATTTGGCCTTGGCGGCCAGATGGGTGATGGTCAGCAATGGATGCCGTGGATTGAGCATGGCGACATGATCCGCGTCATCGCCTTTGCGATGGCCAATGAGGACCTTGAAGGACCGGTCAATGCCACTGCCCCGATCCCGGTGCGCAATGCGACCTTCACCGCTGATCTGGCTGCCGCGCTGAACCGCCCCGTGATCCTGCGCTTTCCGGCTTGGTTGCTTGGGCTGCTCGGCGACATGGGTCGCGAGACCATGCTGAGCGGGCAGCGTGTGGTTCCGGTCAAGCTGCTGGATGCAGGCTTTCGCTTTGATCACGACACTCTGGGCCCGATGCTGGCGCGCATCACCGGGGGCCGCCCTGCCCCGGTGATTGCCCCCAAACCGGTGATGTCTCACCCTGTTTAGGCATTGAAATTGCCGCAAGAGCCATGAACAGTGGCGGCGCTCACTAAGGACGCGCCGCCATGACCCACCCGATCACCGCCGCCGAGGTCACCGTTCCTGTCGATGACCTCAAGACGGAAATGCCCTTCTTTCTGGACCGCTTTGGGTTTCAGCTGGATGAGATTTATCCAGCCGACGATCCGGCGGTGGCCTTGATATCAGGGCACGGGCTGCGCCTTCGCTTGGAACGCGGTGCCCCCGGTGGGCCGCTGCACCTGCGCCTGCGCGCAACGGACCCCACCTTCGCAGGTGCGACCTCGCCTTCGGGGCACATGGTCGAAGTGGTGGATGCGAACCCTGCGCTCACCATTCCCGAAACCCATCATCAGTTCCTCGTCCGTCATTTGATCGACTCGGATGCATGGGTGATTGGCCGCGCTGGCATGCAGTACCGCGATTTGATCCCGGATCGTTTGGGCGGCTCGATTATTGCGTCGCACATTCGCATTCCCGACGGCGGGCCAGTGCCCGATATGGTGCATTACCATGTGGTTGGGTTTCAATTGATCTTTTGCCTGAACGGCTGGGTCCGACTGGTGTACGAAGATCAGGGGGACCCGTTTATTTTAAAGGCCGGGAATTGCGTGATCCAGCCTCCGCAAATCCGGCATCGGGTGCTTGAAGCCTCGGATAATGTCGAAGTGTTGGAGATTGGCGTGCCCGCCGAACATCTTACCGCAATTGATCATGACATGAACCTCCCAAATGGCGGGCTGAACCCGGATCGCGACTGGGATGGCACGCGGTTCATTCACTTTAAAGCCGACACAACCCCCTGGACGCCATGGCGCATTCCCGGCTGGGAGGCACAGGATACCGGGATTGGGGCTGCGACTTCGGGCGTTGCGGGCGTGCAGGTCGCGCGGCCAGTCGCGGGGGCTGATCCTGTGTGGTCCGCACATGACACAGATATTCTGTTCAGCTTTGTCAAAAAGGGGTGCATGACGTTGGAAGCCACAGGCGAAGCCCCGCGCGCACTGGTCGCAGGGGATGCCTTCGTGATCCCGCCATTCCTCAAGACCCGCTATAGCAACGCAAGCGCGGATTGCAGACTGATCGAAACCGCATTAAAGGCCGATTTCACCACGCGCCTTTAACGCGGCGGGGTCTTTCCCAAGGTCCGCATAATCAAACTGACGCGCGGTGTTGTGCCCGTTTCGGCCCGTGACCTGCTGCGCAAAACCGGCGTGGTCGCAGATTTGCCACCCATGCTTTCGCGCAGAACGATGAACAGGCCCGACGCGATGATAATCCCAGCGCCAAGCGCGGTTGGCCCGTCGATGACCTCATCAAAGAACAAAAACCCATAAAGCGACGCCCAGATGATCTGGCTGTACTGCATCGGCGCGATGATCGCGGCTTCACCCGATTGGTAGGCGGCGATCACAAGGCGGTTTGCAGTCCAGGCAAAGACGGCGATCACCCCCAACATCCCAAGGTGATCGATGGGCATGGGTTCATAGACCAGCGGCAAAAGAGCGGCCATGACGATGAAGTTCACAACCATCGGGTATAAAAGCATAACGACAGGGCGCTCCTCTGCCCCGATCTTGCGCACGACGATCGCGGCGACTGACCCACCAAGGGCGGCAGCAAGCGCTGCAAGATGGCCAAGCCCAAGTTCCGTTGTGCCGGGGCGCAAAACCACCATGACCCCGGCCAGCCCGACAAGGACCGCAATCCAGCGCGGCAGGCCGACCTTTTCCCCAAGCACAGGGATGGCAAGGACCGTGATCAGAAGGGGAGAGGCAAAGATGATCGCATATGTCTGCGCCAAAGGCAGAACCGAGAAGGCATAAAAGGCCGAAACGCCCGTGATCACCGCCGCCACCGTGCGCAAGGCCAACCACCACGGGTGGCGCGGGATCAGCGTATCGGCGGTGCTGTCGCGCATCAGCATGACTGTGGCCAGCGGGAAGGATAGCAGCACCGAAAAGAAGACGATCTGGATCGGGGAATAGGATCCGCCGAGCACCTTGATGATCACATCATGGGTCGAAAAGATCGCGAAGGCGAGAAGGGCAAAAAGGGCTCCGCGAAGATTGGGCGACATTCGGATCAGGCGACTGCACCGTCAAAGCCATCGAATGGCTTAACGTCGATCAACGATGCTTTGTTCGGGATGTCGTGCGACAGATCATACTGCATTTGCATCGCCAACCAATACCGCGTTCCTGTCTGTAAAGCCTTACCTAGCCGAATTGCCACATCGGTTGAAATTGCTCGTTTCCCGTTCAGAATAGCCGAAAGATTTGCGCGTTTCATGCCAAGATGGTCTGCAAATTGTTCCACCGTCATATTTAATTCAGGCAAAACATCTTCCTTCAAAATACTGCCCGGATGCGGTGCTTTGAAACCCAATCCAGTTTCGTCACTTGCCATGATAGTCCTCAAAATCAACGTCGAAGGGACCAGATTTATCCCAACGAAAGGTAATGCGCCAATTCGCAGTGACATGCAGCGCGAACTGGCCTTTTCTGTCACCACTTAACTCGTGGCATCTGTATATGGTTAGCTCGTGCGGGCTAACGATTTGGTTAAGCGAGGCCAATATACGTTGCAGCTTTGGCACCGATTGCGCCCCGATTTTGTGCGACTTGCCAGCAAACAGCTTTCGAAGTTCTTTGTGCTTGATCCGATCTGCTGTCAGCATAGTTGGCGCACCGTAGCATGACTCTTCACACGAGTCACTTATAAAGACGCGTCAAGTGCCGCCAGAATGACATCGCCCATCTCGCTGGTACTGATCGGCGTGCCGCCTTCTGGACCCATCAAATCACCCGTACGTGCGCCATCGGCAAGCACTTTCTCAATCGCCTGTTCCAGCCGCGTGGCCTCGTCCCCTTTGTCAAAGGAATAGCGCAGGGCCATCGCAAACGACAGAATGCAGGCAATCGGATTGGCCTTGCTTTGACCCGTAATGTCAGGCGCTGATCCATGTACGGGTTCGTACATCGCTTTGGGGCGTCCGTTGGCCATCGGCAGGCCAAGCGACGCGGATGGCAGCATGCCCAAAGACCCAGTCAGCATGGCGGCACAATCGGACAGGATATCCCCGAACAGGTTGTCGGTGTAGATCACATCAAACTGCTTGGGCGCACGCACCAACTGCATCGCGCCGTTGTCGGCATACATGTGGGACAGTTCCACTTCGGGGTAATCTGCGTGTACCTCGGTCACAACATCGCGCCACAGGATGCCAGATTCCATGACGTTGGCTTTCTCCATCGAACACAGCTTTTTGTCGCGCTTCATCGCAAGTTCAAAGGCTGCGCGCGCGCCACGCTCAATCTCGGCCTCGGTATAACGCTGGGTATTCACACCGACGCGCATATTGTCTTCCATGTGGATGCCGCGCGGTTCACCGAAGTAGACGCCGGACGTCAGTTCGCGCACGATCATAATGTCGAGGCCTGCGACCAATTCCGGCTTGAGACTTGAGAAATCGGCCAAAGCGTCAAAGCACTGAGCCGGGCGAAGGTTCGCAAACAGGTCCATTTCCTTGCGCAGGCGCAGCAGCCCACGCTCTGGCTTCACCGAAAAGTCCAGATCGTCATAAGCCGGGCCGCCAACAGCGCCCAAAAGCACGGCATCAACTTCTTGGGCTTTGGCCATCGTGTCGTCGTGCAAAGGCACGCCGTGCTTGTCGTATGCGGCCCCGCCAACAAGGTCTTCGGAGACGTCGAACTTCATGTCGCGCTTGTCGCCAAACCATGTGATGACGCGCTTGACCTCTTCCATGACTTCGGGGCCGATGCCGTCACCGGCGAGGATCAAAAGGGAGGGGTTCGACATGTCATACGTCCTTGGCTGAATTCGTTGCCAAGCCCCTAGCCCGACTGGGCGCAAGGTTCAAGATACCAGTGGTTTCAACCCATCCACCAGCAAATCCCAGACCCGCCGGATACGCGGCGTTTGGCGCATCGCTTCATGGGCGGTCAGCCAGATCGGCAACGTGGGCAGCGGGTAACCAAAGTCGATCTCGCGCACCTTTGGGTCTGCGCCTCCAACATTCGCTTGCGAGAACCCGATGCCACAGCCGGCACGTACCAGTTCCCAATAGGCAATGAAATCATCGCAGCGCACGCCAAAGAAGTTACGATCAATCGGGATGCCCGCCTCTTTCAAACCATTGATGATATTGGGGTTGGTATCGTAACCGACCCAATCATGATCCATCACCGTGTCCGGGGTCGGGGTACCTTTGCGCGCCAAATAGGTATTCGCAGCAAACGCCCCAAGTCTGATATCCCCAATGTGCTGCGTGATCAGGTCAAGCTGCGTGGGGCGGTACATACGCACGGCGATATCCGCCTCTCGGAACAGCAGGTTCCGGGTGTCGTCAGAGGGGACAAGTTCGATCTCGATCTCGGGTTCTTGGGCGCGGATATCTGCGATGATGCCGGGCATATGATAGCAGGATGTCGCTGTACTGGCCGTGATCCGCACCGTGCCTTGCAGCGCCTCTTGCTGGCCTGCGGCTGTCAGCGTGATCTGCTGCATCGCATTACGCATCGCACGCGCAGGGGCGACAAGGGCGGCACCGGCTTCAGTAAGGGACAGCCCCCTTGGCTGGCGGTGAAACAGGTCAGCGCCCAATTGTGTTTCCATCTGCTTGATTTGCCGCCCCAGCGTGGGCTGGCTGGCTTTCAGATCGCGCGCGGCTGCCGACAGGCTGCCAGTTTCAGCAACCGCAAGAAAGGCTTGGACCAGGGACCAGTCGAGACTTCCAATCATTCATTATTGAATACATCATATACGAATTTGGTCAATTTATATTCGCCGACGCATGGGAAAGTGTCAGCCTAACAAAAGGAGAATGACTATGACACAGACTGTATTGATCCTTGGCGGGTCCGGCAAAATCGGCACCCATGCAGCAGAGGCGTTTTGGAACGCGGGCTGGACCGTGCGCCAGTACGACCGTGCCACAGGCGATATGACCGCTGCTGCGATGGGTGCGGATGTGATCGTGAACGGGCTGAACCCGGCAAATTATGCGAACTGGGCCAAGAATATTCCCGCCATCACACGCCAAGTGATTGCAGCGGCCAAGGCCAGCAATGCCACGGTGATGATCCCCGGCAACATCTACAACTTCGGTAATCAACCCGGCGCATTGAACGAAACGACTCCGCAAATCCCGCACACCCGCAAAGGCAAAATCCGCGTTGAAATGGAACAGGCCTACCGCGATGCTGGGGTCCGCACGATTGTCTTGCGTGCCGGGAACTTCATTGATCCCAATCACAATGCCGACGTGATGAGCCTGTTTATCTTACGCGAAGCCAAGCGGGCCAAGATCGCCTATAGCGGTGCGCCAGATATCGCGCAGGCCTATGCCTATATGCCTGATTGGGCGCGGGCCGCAGTGGCCTTGGCAGAAATGCGCGAAACACTTGCCGACTTTGAGGACATCCCCTTCCCCGGACACAGCTTTGATATGGTGGCCCTAAAGGCGCATCTGGACCGCGTGACAGGGCGGACATTCCGGCTGACGGCTTTCCCGTGGTGGATCATGACGGCCATTTCGCCCTTCGTGGAAATGGCGCGTGAATTGGGTGAGATGCGTTACTTGTATGAAATGGACCACTGGATCGGGGCTAAGAAATTCAACCGCTTGCTGCCTGACTTTCAGCCGACCCCATTAGGCGAGGTGATGGAAGCAGGGCTACCGGCTGACATCCACCCAAACAAGGCGGTGCGGCCCAGCAGCCAGCCCATCGCTGCCGAGTAATGCAACATATGGATCATCCGGTGCGGGCCAGAAAACGCCCGCGCCGCGAATGGTCCAAGTCGCGGCGGGCAGGACATAATCAACGCGCAGGTTGCCGATCTTTTCGCGCTGCGTCGTATCAAGCGCCGGATTTCCGGCATGATCCGGGTCAGGCACAACCAAAGCCCCCGCGCTTTGTGGCAGCGGGTCAGTGATCCTTGGATCGGCCAGGAAGTCACGCATCACAACGCTGCGCCCATCCCCGTCATGCGGATCAAGGTTTGCATTTCCCAAGATGATGAAATCCGCAGGCGGCTGCGTGTCCAGCACATGGGTCCAAAGCCGCAATTCATCCCCGTTACGCAATCCGTTGCGGTCTTCGGGGCCATCAAACACAGGGGGCGTCGGCGCAAACGCCATCAGATGAAGCGGACCATCCGGGTGCGCAATCGGGGCAATCCAGTGGTTCACGGAAGATAGACGTTGGATGGCAAGCACATCCTCAGGCCAGCCCTCTGGCGTTTGCGCCCCCGGCAAATCGACCCAAAGCATATCCGTCAAATCCATCACATCCCCGATGGGCCATTGCGACAGGATCGCCATACCGCCATCCCCCGGAAAGCGGCCAAAACCTTGGGCATCATCGCGTTGTCCAAATCGCCCGTTTTGATCAAGATCAAGATCGGTCATCAGACCTGCGTTCGGGGTGGCCGTGAACTGATAGGCATAGCCAAGTCGTTCGCGCAAAGCAGTCAGCGCAAACGCATCATGGTCGTGGTCGATATTTGTGAGCAAAAGGATATCGGGGCGCACGGCATTGATGATCGCAACGCTCGCTGTGATCTGTGGATCATCGCGCCCAAGGTCGCGCAGCAAAAGGCCTGGCCCATCCCGGCTAAGGGGGGCTGCGAAGGTTGCGATGCGGATCGGTTCAGCGGCGACAGGCCCCGCAAGAAAGATTAGGCAGGTAAGGCCCCATCGGCAACGGCCTTTGCATAGGCCTTCTTGCGTTGGATGTAGATCAACTGTGCGACCCGCGACAGGGCGACGCCGCGCATCAGAAGGCTTGCAGGAAGAAAGGCCCATGCGGTCACTGCCCAGATCAAGGTTTGCGGATCATCAAGGCTTAGGTTCCCTCCGAAAAGGAACACAAGCTTGGTGATTGCCGGGATCATGAATGGCAGCAGGAAGCCTAATATAAGGTTAACAGAGCTATCGCGATTCAAGCGGTCAACCACATCACCACCGGCCGTGGGGTCAAAACGCGGTAGGTTCACCCAGACGTTGAAGGACCCATAACGCTTGGGCCAGCGCCTCATGCGCAACAGAATCACGAAGACTGCAAGCGAGGTCAACGAAATCAGATAACTTAGACCAGCGGCAGAGCGCATGGCTTCCAGCGTTTCGATGCTTGTGTCTGCGGGCATCATCAATAGGAACAGGCGCACTGGGGAATAAGGGAAATCAATGGATGCCCCCACCCGTTCGCCGATCACTTGGAAAAGGCGGGTGAAAGTGTCGGTGCTGTCTGGTGCGCTCATCATCAAGGACAGCAGGAACACCGTCACAAATAGCGCGATAAAGCGGACCCGGTTGAACGGCGGGGCCGAGCGGAATTCAACAACGCTTGGACTTGCGGCAAGATATTCGACCAGCGTGAAGACAGCCGCAAAGAATGCGATCATCGTCACCGTCAGCGATGTATCCCCGCCACTCATAGGGAGCAGCAGCGACGGCATCACGATCAAAAGCACGACAAAAATCGCGCGCGCCAATGCGCTTGGCAGTCTGGAAATCACTGCGTTCTCACCTTCATATCGGCCTGTCGCAGTGCTTTGCCGCGCCATTGTGCCGTTCTGACCCTGCATTTGTGCAGGTTGCCTCATTGTCGTCATAATTTCGCCCAGTTTGCTTTGGCCCGCAACAGCCAGAAGCGACTTGGCCCGAAAACTGGGGCGGTTTTGCGACGATGGTGGTGCAGCATTGCAACCATTTCAGCGCATCGCTGTGACACGCTACGCGCAGGCAACCACATGCAGTGTGACCCGCTGTAATGATTACGAAATATGGATTCTATGACTAACCACAGTATGGCAACAAACCCGGTGATCTATACCCGGATTGTTGCGGGATTGGCGGGGCAATTCCCCGCCAATCGTAACGCTTTGTTCAGACCCAAGGCCGTGCAGAGGCAGCTTGTGCCTCAAAGCTGTCAATCGCGGCAACCTTTTCCATCGTCAGCCCGATATCATCCAGCCCGTTCATCAGGCAGTGCTTTTTGAAAGCATCAACCTCAAACCGGAATGTTTCGCCGTCCGAGGACGTCACGGTCTGCGCTTCAAGATCAACCTCGATCCGGGCGTTTGACCCTTTTTCAGCGTCTTTCATCAGCACGTCGACCTGTTCTTGCGGCAGAGTGATCGGCAGGATGCCGTTCTTGAAACAGTTGTTATAGAAGATGTCCGCATAAGACGGCGCGATCACGCATGTGATCCCAAAATCCGCAATCGCCCAAGGCGCGTGTTCGCGTGACGACCCGCAGCCAAAGTTATCGCCGGCCACAAGGATCTGTGCGTCACGATACTGCGGCTTGTTCAGCACGAAATCAGGGATTTCGTTGCGGTCGTCGTCATAGCGCATTTCATCAAACAGGTTCACACCAAGACCAGAGCGTTTTATCGTTTTCAGAAACTGCTTGGGGATGATCATATCTGTGTCGATATTGACCAAAGGCATCGGAGCGGCGATCCCGCTGAGTGTTGTGAATTTTTGCATTTTGTTTTCCTACTATGTCAGGGCGCAGCGCGGGTGCAGGGGCATACCGTAGTCGATACAAACCTTACGCAGATGCTCGATCATGGTGCTAAGGTCGCCCTCAGCCTGTGAGTGTGTGTTGAATTCGGGCGTTTTGGTCTTGGCCTGCTGGACTGCTTTGCTGGCAGCAAGTGTGTCGCGCAGAAGCACATTGCTTGTCGCCCAGCGCCCGCCGAAAGTCGCGCCTTGTAAGGGGCCAACGATCCCGCGTTTCGCCATATCGCCCATAAGGGCTTCGGCCTGCGCGATGGGCAGGTTCAGCGTTTTCGCCAAATTCCAGATGCTAAAGGCGCTATGCGTTTGCGCATGCAGGATCGCCCCGTGCATCGCCGCCTGGCTATAGCCCGCCTGAGCCGTCGCCAGCGCGGGAAGTGGCATCAGCGGTGCCGCGATGGCACCACCGAATAATCCAAGGAAGTTGCGTCGTTTCATGCCAGCCCTCCTGTGCAGCGGGGATGTAGTGTCATACCGTAATCCACGCAGATTTTGCGCAGATGCGTGATCATGTCGGTCAGATCATGCTGGGGCGCTTTGGCCTTCAGCTTTGCCTTGCGCCGTGCGGCGCGTTGTTTGCGCGCATGCGCCTCAAGTCCCCAAGCGTCGGGTTTCAAGATATTGCTGACCGCGCGCACGTTTGGTCCGCCAAAGACAGGTTTGACCAGCCCGTTATTGACCATCTCACCAATCATCGCTTCGGCCTGCGGGACCGAAACCTTCAGGCAATGGGCAATGCCCCGTGCGCTGACATGTGCACGGGTGCGGGCGTGGAACACCGCCAGACCATAGGTGTAACGGTTATAGCTTGCAGCCTGCACCGCAGTCCCCATGGGCAGGAACGGCGTCGCTGCCGCTGCGCCAAGCAATTGCAGAAACCCCCGCCGCTTCATGCGAGGGCCGCCAAAGCGCGGGGTTGCAGCGTATAGCCTTGCTCGACGCAAAGCTGGTGCAGATGCCGCAGCCAAGTAGGGCCTTTGGCCGCCTCAGTCACAGGCTGTTTTTCAACAAGCCTGCGCTGCTTTTCCGCCTGCCGCGCCATCCGTTCCGGCTGCGCGCTGTAGAATGACGCAGGCGAGCGCTGAAATACCCTGCTTGAGGCGCGCAAATGACCACCAGTTCCCGATTTGATCGGCCCAAGGGCCCCATCACGGACAAGACCATTCATCAAGGCTTCCGCCTGTTCTGGCGTCACGCCCATGCGTTTGGATATGCCCATAACCGTCACAACCGGGTACTTCTTGGCATGCGCGGCAGCAAGCACCTTGAATTTGGAGGGCAAAGACGGTGCGGCCAAAGGCAATGCAGGCGCGGCAACCGCCGCCCCCAGCAAAGTCAGAAAGCCGCGCCGCTTCATGGCCATTACATCAGCTCCCGCACGTCAGTCAGCTTACCTGTGATCGCAGCCGCCGCCGCCATGCCCGGGGACATCAGGTGCGTACGCCCGCCCCGGCCCTGACGGCCTTCAAAGTTGCGGTTGGATGTGGCGGCACAACGCTCGCCCGGGGCCAGTTGGTCGGGGTTCATGGCCAAGCACATGGAACAACCCGCGAGGCGCCATTCGAATCCTGCTTCCTTGAAAATATCCGCTAGCCCCTCCTCTTCGGCCTGCGCGCGCACAAGGCCGGAACCCGGTACAACCATCGCCCGTTTGACGCTGATCTTCTTGCCCTTCAGGATCTCAGCCGCAGCGCGCAAATCCTCGATCCGCCCGTTGGTGCATGAACCGATAAAGAC
>CAYPVL010000063.1:0-19399 GCA_964414165.1 uncultured Cognatiyoonia sp. | reverse complement strand
ACAACATGCCGATCATGACGACGCTGCAGCATTGGGACCACAAGTTCCAAAGCCCGTTTAAGTCGGAAATCTATTTTGTGAACACCACCCGGTTTTCAGACCTCAAATGGGGCACGAAGAACCCGATCATGCTACGCGATCCCGAATTCGGCCCAACGCGTCTGCGCGCCTTTGGCACTTATACCGTCAAAGTCGCTGATGCAGGCCTTTTCATGCGCGAGATTGTCGGCACCGATGGTGAATTCACCATGGACGAGATCAGCTACCAGATCCGCAACATCATCGTGCAGGAATTCAGCCGCGTGATCGCAGGCTCTGGCATTCCTGTGCTGGATATGGCCGCGAACACGGCTGATTTTTCAAAGCTTGTGACCCGCGCTATTGATGCCACGATCAAAAGCTACGGCCTGTCGATCCCCGAACTTTACATCGAAAACATCAGCCTGCCCCCCGCCGTGGAACAGGCGCTGGATAAGCGCACGTCTATGGGCCTTGCCGGTGATCTGAACAAATTCACCCAATATTCTGCTGCCGAGGCGATGACCAATGCCGCCAATAATCCATCGGGTGGCGGCATGGCCGAAGGGATGGGCATGGGTATGGGCCTTGCGATGGCCCAACAGATGCAGAACCCGTGGGCCGCGCAAGCCGCCCAGCCACCGGCCCCTCCCCCCCCGCCGGTCGAACATGTTTGGCATATCGCCGAGAACGGTCAGACCAAGGGCCCGTTTTCAAAGGCCGCCTTGGGGCGCATGGTCACTGATGGCACTTTCAACCGCACAACCATGGTCTGGACCGCTGGTCAGGATGGCTGGATGGCCGCCGAAGATGTGCAGGAATTGGCGCAGCTGTTCACCGTGATGCCGCCACCGCCGCCGCCTGCGTGAACCGCATCTGGCAAAAGCTGCCCGCGCGGCGCACGGGCCTAAAATGGCTACACTGGCTGATGGTGCCTTTGTTTATCTGGTTCACATTTGTGCAGCCAAATGATGTGGCGCGGATCGGCCATTGGGCGGTGCAACTTCATTCTGTGTTTGGGCTGATCTTCGTCAGCCTCGCCCTGATCTGGACTGCGGATTATATGCGGCGCGGGCTGGCAGGACGACCGGGGCCAAAGCTTCCCGGATGGGGCCGCAGGCTTCACCAAGTGCTGCACAAGACGCTGATCTGGGGTATCTTTGGCGTCGCGCTTACGGGCTTTGGTCTGGGTGTAACCGCAAGCCGTCAGCTTTGGGCCGGAGATATCGTGCCGATTGGAATACCGCTGAACCTGCCACATGCGAATGATATCATCGGCAAGATACATGAGTTTGAATTCTACCTGCTTGCCGTGATCGCAATCGGACATGCCGCGTTTCATACGTGGCGACACCTGCGCCTGCACGACAATGCCCTGCGGATTATGACGCCAAAACTTTTGCACCGCTTTTTATAGCCCGCCGCCTTGCAGCCACGCGTGGTTTTGCCGACATAAGATATGTGCCGAACGAAAGACAAAATGGATCAATGAACACCGTCTCTGCCCCCATCGTTGAACACCGCTTTCCCTGTGACACATGCGGCTCTGACCTGCGTTATGATCCCGGAGAGGCGCATCTAACCTGTGATCACTGCGGCAATACGCAAGCAATGGATATTGACCGGCATGCGCGCGGCGGGATTAAAGAACTCGACTTTCGCAAGGCTGTTGATAACGAATTGGCCGAGGCTGAGATCGAAGAAACCCGCGTTATCACCTGCCCCAATTGCAGCGCGCAAACCGAATTTGACATCGACACGCACGCCGCCGAATGCCCCTTTTGTGCGACCCCTGTGGTCACGGACACCGGGTTACACCGCCATATCAAACCGCGCGGTTTGCTGCCGTTTGAACTCGATGAACGCACCGCCCGGGCAGCCATGAACACATGGCTTGGCAGTTTGTGGTTCGCCCCGAATGGTCTGCAGGATTATGCCCGCAAGGGGCGCAGCATGAACGGCATCTATGTCCCCTATTGGACTTTCGATGCAGATACCAAATCATCCTACACTGGTAAGCGCGGCAATGATTACTATGAAACCCGCACCGTTACGCGCAATGGCAAAAAGCAGCAGGTGCGCGTGCGCAAGACAAGGTGGCGCGCTGCAAGCGGCCGTGTGGCGCGCTTCTTTGACGATGTGCTGGTGCTGGCCTCAAACAGCTTGCCCAAACGCTACACCGACGCGCTTGAGCCATGGGATTTATCCGAACTGGAACCTTACCAGCCGGAATACCTCGCCGGGTTCCGGGCTGAAGGCTATCAGGTTGAATTGACCGATGGCTTCTCTGAGGCGCGCGCTTATATGGACCGGATGATCCAGCGCGATGTGAAATATGACATCGGCGGAGATCGACAGCGCATCGACAGCATTAACACCCAGATCAATCAGGTCACCTTTAAGCACATCCTGCTGCCCGTCTGGCTGGCCGCCTATAAGTACAGAGGGCGCACGTTTCGCTTTGTCGTCAACGGGCGCACCGGGCGCGTGCAGGGTGAGCGTCCGTATTCTGCAATCAAGATTGCAATTGCGGTCATCATTGGACTGATCCTTGCGGGTATCGCAGGGTATGTTATCGCTCAGCAGCAGTAACCAAGAGGATGTGAGATGATTTTGTGTTGTGGCGAAGCCCTGATTGATATGCTGCCCAGAACCTCTGCTGAGGGGGAAGCGGCCTTTGCCCCCCACGCCGGTGGTGCTGTGATGAATACTGCCGTTGCCTTGGGCCGTTTGGGTGCCCCTGTGCAGTTCTTTTCGGGCCTGTCGGATGATCTGTTTGGCGATGTGCTGCGCGACCATCTTGCCGCTTCAAAGGTTGATACAACGCCTGTGCATACATCATCCAAGCCCACCACGCTGGCCTTTGTGAAATTGGTCAATGGGCAGGCAAGCTATGCGTTTTATGATGAAAACACCGCCGGTCGGATGCTGGGCACGGATCACCTGCCAGAGGTTGCGGCCGAGACGCTTTTCTTCGGTGGAATCAGCCTTGTGGTTGAACCTTGTGGTGCAACTTATGAGGCTTTGATGCTACGCGAAGCGCCCAGCAAACTGACCATGATTGATCCCAACATCCGCCCCTCGTTCATCACCGCTGAAGCCCGCTATCGCGCAAGGCTTGCCGCAATGCTGGGTCAGGCCGATATCGTCAAAATCTCGGACGAGGATTTGGCGTGGTACAATGGTAGCGACGATGTGGCTTCGCTTTTTGAGGGAACCCAGACGTCTTGCGTTTTGCTGACGCGCGGGGCCGAAGGCGTCACCGTTCACACCCGCGATGCAAAGGCCGATGTTGCCGCTGAAAAAGCAACTGTCGTCGATACTGTCGGTGCGGGGGATACATTTAACGCCGGTTTCCTGGCCGGGCTTTCCAAGTCGGGACACCTGACCAAAGCGGCTTTTGCGCAGGTCAGTATGGACGCGCTTTGTGATGCGGCTGCATTTGGGGCCAAGACCGCCGCGATCACGGTCAGCCGCGCGGGCGCGAACCCACCTTGGGCGCATGAAGTGTGAGGGCACTGCTGCAAAGGGTTTCCGACGCCGCCGTCCGCGTTGATGGCAAGGTCATCGGCGAGATTGGGCCAGGACTGCTCATCCTTGTCTGCGCCATGCAGGGCGATGATGCCGCCAAGTCGGCCCAGCTTGCAGCAAAGATCAGCAAATTGCGCATCTTTCAGGACGACGCAGGCAAGATGAATAAATCCCTGTTGGATGTGCAAGGCAGCGCCTTGATCGTCAGCCAGTTCACCCTTGCAGCCGACACATCACGCGGAAACCGCCCCGGCTTTTCAGCCGCCGCCCCGCCGGACGAAGGCCGCGCGCTTTATGAACAGTTCATCAAGGACGTTGGCGCTTTGGGCATACCGACAGCCCAAGGCCAGTTCGGAGCCGACATGAAAGTCTCGCTCACCAACGACGGGCCCGTGACCATCTGGATGGATGTCTAAGGCCGACCGCCTATTCTAAAGCGCAACTCAATCTCTCTTTGGTTTTCAAGTATCCCCCCGGAGGGTCCGCACCGTCCACCAAGCACAATTGCCAGCTTCAGCACGAAGGGTGGATCGTGACCCACCACCCCCCGCAAAGCATAGGCCTAGCAGCCGCTCGCCAGCACCAGCACCCAATTCGGCCCCTTCGGCCCTTCGGTGATCGCCACCCCAAACTCGGACACGCGCGGATGCAGCATGTTGCTGCGATGCCCTGCAGAATTCATCCAGCCCGAAATGATCTGCTGCGAAGACGGATAGCCCCAGGCAAGGTTCTCGGCCACGATACAATCGCGATATCCCGCGGCCTGCACGCGCCGCTTTACGGTTGATCCGTTGCTGCCGTTGTGCCCAAAGAAATTGTTCACCGCCATGTCGCAAGCATGGGCCATTGCGGCCTGTCCAAGCTGGCGATTGAACCGCACCGCAGCTTTCCCATTCGCCCGGCGTTGCGCGTTCACGCCCGCCCCGATTTCCTGCGCAAGCGCATTCACGTTCGCCGGTGTTGTGCAGGCCATCGCCTGCCCGGACATCAGCCCGAATCCCATTGCGGCAAGTGTCATTGTCAATTTGTTCATGGCATCATCCCTTTTTGCGCGGTCAGGCGTAAAGATGGCCAAAGATCGCGGCAAGGACATGACGTATCGTGGGCGATTACGTGCCCAAGCGACGCAACTTTGCGCCAATTGTTGCGAGGGTAAAGATGACGATCGCGGCGCAAACGATTGAAGGGCCGACTTGCGTGTCAAAGACAACGGCAAAGCGCAGCCCTGCGATGGCCGAAAGCGCGGCAAACCCCATCGCGACAAGCGCCATGCCTTCGGGCGTGCGCATGATCCCGCGCGCCGCAGCAGCCGGGATGATCAGCAAGGCCGTGATTAGCAAGGCCCCAACGATTTTGATTGCGACCGCGACGATGGCTGCAAGCAGCAGCGTCAACAGCAGTTCCTGCCTGCGTGGATTGATCCCGGCAGCGTGCGCAAGGTCAGGGTTCAGTGTCGCGGTCAGCAGGGATGACCAGTTCCACCACAGGATCCCGATCACGGCCAAGGCCCCGATCCAGATCACAATAACGTCTGTTTTGGACACCGTCAGAATATCCCCGAACAGATAGCTATCCAAATTCACCTGCACCCCCGGCACAAGCGAAACAGCCAATAACCCAAGGGCCAAGGCCCCGTGGGACAACACCCCCAAGATCGCATCCGGCCCCTGTCCGCGCCCTTGCAGGACGTGAAACAACAGCGCCATGATCAAGGCCACAGCCCCAACCCCAATGTAGATTGAGGTCGAGAATGCCAGCGCCACGGCAACGCCAAGGATGGCAGCATGCGCAGTGGCATCGCCGAAATAGGCCATGCGCCGCCAGACGACAAAACACCCAAGCAAGCCAGCTGCGCTGGCCACGCCAAATGCGGCAAGCCCCGCCCGGATCAGAAAGTCATCAAGCATGGTCATGATCGTGATGGTGGTGGTCGTGTTCATGCCGATAAAGCGCCAAGGCCCCACCGGTGCCACTGCCAAACAGTTCGCGATAGGCAGGGGCTGCTGACACCACATCAGGCGTGCCCTCGCAGCACACATGACCGTTCAGGCAGATGACGCGATCCGAGGCGCTCATCACCACATGCAATTCGTGGGACACCATCAGCACCGCACAGCCAAGATCGCGGCGCACGGCTTCGATTTGGCGATAAAAGCTGGCTGATCCGGGCTGGTCCAGCCCTTGCGTTGCCTCATCCAAGAGAAGCACATCAGGCCGGGACAGGATCGCGCGGGCCAACAGAACGCGCTGAAATTGGCCGCCAGATAGGTCAGTCATTTGGCGCTTTGCAAGCCCGGATGCGCCAGCGGTTTCAAGGGCTTGCACAGCATCCGCCTCTTTCACGCGCTTGGGCAGGTCCAGAAAACGACGCACGGTCAAAGGCAGCGTCGGATCAAGTTGAAGCGTTTGGGGCACATAGCCCAGCTTCAACGATTTAGCGCGCAGCACTTTGCCTTTCTGCGGCTGCAACGCCCCGATCAACACACGCAAAAGCGTGGACTTCCCCGATCCATTGGGGCCGACAATCGTGACAATCTCTCCGGCCTTTATCGCAAGGCTCACGTTCTGCAAGACCGTCTGCGCGCCATAAGTCACAGTGATATTTTCCGCCGATAGCAGGCTCATGTGGTTTGACACGCGGGGCACAACCCTTCGGCCTCGATCACGGTTTGCTCGATCTGGAAACCGCTTTGGGCGGCGGGGGCGGTGAAGGCATTCGTATTCAGATCAGCCTCGGCCACCTTCTTGCAGCCCCGGCAGATCATGAAGGCAGGGTCATGGACCGCACCGGGGTGGGCGCAGGCGACGAATGCGTTCAGCCGTTCGATGCGATGCACAAAGCCGTTGTCCACAAGGAACGCAAGGGCGCGGTAGGCGACAGGCGGTTTGGACCCCAAACCTTCGGCATCAAGCCGGGCGAGCACGTCGTAAGCCCCAAGGGCGGCATGCGCTTCCAGCAGGATTTCAAAGGTCCGCCGGCGCACGGGCGTCAATTGCAGACCGCGCGCAGCGCAGTCTTCCTCGACCACTTTGATCGCTGAGGACACGCAGGTTGCGTGATTGTGCTTGCGAAATCCAAGCGGATTGTCGGGCATGATGTGGGCCTTGTTATGTTATAACATACACCTTATAGCAACTGACGACTTGAACCTCAAGAGGCCCCTATGATTCGTACACTCGCCCTGATCTGCCTTCCCCTTCCCGCGTTTGCCGAGGTGAAAGTTGTCACCGACATCGCCCCCATTCACAGCCTGACCCAGATGATTATGGGCGATACAGGGAAGGCGCATTTATTGCTACCGCCGGGCGCGAATGCGCATCACTTCCAGTTCCGCCCCTCTGATGGGCAGGTCCTGCAGGATGCGGATGTGGTGGTCATGGTCGGCCCGGCGCTGACCCCTTGGCTGGCTGATCCGGTGGACACACTTGCGTCAAGCGCGATGGTTTTGACGCTGGCCGAGACTGAAGGCTGGACAAAGCGAGAGATGCGATCCGAAGGCGGGCACGAGGATCATGGCGATGACCATAAGGACCATGATGATCACGGGCACGAAGATCATGACGATCACAAAGAGGAAGGCGAGGATCACGCCGGGCATGACGATCATGACCATGAAGACCACGCTGAACATGATGATCACGGACATGACGCAGATCACGCCGAGGGCAACATCGACCCACATGGTTGGCTTGACCCGGATACGGCCCGCGTCTGGGCAGCTGAGATCGGCAATCAGCTTTCAGAGGCGGACCCCGACAATGCCGCGACTTACGCGGCGAACCTTGAAACTGTGCAGGCAATGACACAGGACCTTGAGCAACAAATCACTGACATTCTGTCCGACGCAGGCCCGATCATCTGGCCCCACGACGGCTACCAGTATTTTGAAGCGCGCTTTAAACTCGACGCTCACGGCAGCATTTCGGACGCACACGCCGCCACCCCCGGCCCGGCGCGGATTGGAGAATTGCAAGAGATTATCGCCGATGATGGGATCACTTGCGTGCTGACCGATGCCGAGATTAACGGCGATTGGGTCAATCTGGTGATCGAAGGCTCGGACGCAGGTACGGCCTTCATCGACAGCCTTGGGGCTGATCTTGAACCGGGGTCCGATCTTTACCCTGCAATGATGCTGAAACTCGCCCGCGCGATTGCGGACTGCTAGAAATCCGTCGGCGCGCCGCCCTCTTCCTTGCGGCGCGCCACGAATGTCTCAAGCTCTTCGCGCACCGCAATGTCCATCGGGGGTTCCTCGAACCCGTTGATGATGTCCTTGAAAATGCGATGTGCGCGTTCAGCAGTCCATTCGGCGCCCGCAATCTCCCACGCTTCAAAGTTGCGCCAATCGGATGCAAAGGGCTGGTAGAACGCGTTTTCATAGCGGTCCTGCGTGTGCTCGATCCCAAAGAAATGCCCGTTCGGCCCCACCTCGCGGATCGCGTCCAATGCGATATCGGCGGGGGATGTCGCGGTAATCTCGGGCTCCATATAGCGCTGGATCATCTGCAAAACCTCGCAATCCATCACGAACTTCTCGGGCGACGCGATTAGCCCGCCCTCAAGCCAGCCCGCTGCGTGATAGACCACATTCGTCCCCGACTGCACCGCCGACCAAAGCGAATTCGACGTCTCCCACATCGCCTGCCCATCAGGCACGTTCGCCGCGCAAACGCCTGAAGCCCGCATCGGCAAGCCATAAAACCGCGCCATCTGCCCGGTCATCTGTGTGGCGCGCATGTATTCAGGCGTGCCAAAGGCGGGTGCGCCTGATTTCATATCGACGTTGCTGGTGAAGGTCCCGATCACGCAGGGCGTGCCGGGGCGGACGTATTGGAACAGGGCAATCGCGCTGATCGCCTCGGCGATGGACAGCGTCACAGCGCCTGCCATCGTCACCGGTGCCATCGCCCCGGCCAATGTGAACGGCGTCACCACAACCGCCTGCCCCCGTCGCGCACAACGCAGGCAGCCGTCGATCATCGGCACGTCATGTTTCAAAGGTGAGGTAGAGTTAATGTTTGTATACATCCGCGGCTTGGCCTGAAATTCTTCCTCGGTCAGGCTGCCTGCGATCTTGACCATCTCCATCACGTCCTCGACCCGTTCTTTGCCAAGGGAATAAGCGTGGGCGACCTTATCGGTCAGCACCATCTTGTCGAAGACCACGTCCAAATGGCGGACCGAGGCATGCACATCCACAGGTTCCACCGGATAGCCGCCTGCGAAATGGATACAGTTGAAATACTGGGTCAGGCGCAGCAGGTTCGCACATTGCGCACGGGTGCCGGATACCTTCTTTCCGATCTCAAGATCATAGTAGTTCGGGGGTGAGGACACATTGCCAAACAGGATATGATTGCCCCCAATCGTAATCTCACGATCCGGGTTGCGTGGGGTGATGTTGAACTGCGCAGGCGCATGGCCCAGCATGTCCATCACCCAATCGCGGCCCATGCGCACGTTTGTGCCGTTGACGGTGCACCCGGCCTGTTTGAACAGCGCAAGGGCTTCTTCATTCAGGAACTCAATCCCGATGTCCTCAAGGATGGTCATCGCCCCGTCGTGGATCGCCTGCACGCCGTCTGCGTCCAAAGGTTCGGTCGGGCGGTCGGTGTTGACAGGCAAGCGCCATGGCATCTGGTCGATGCTTGCGGTGCCCCGCCGCGCTGCGTTACCTGCGCGCCCCCCGCCCCGTCTGCGTGTTGCTTGTGCCATGCCTGAACCCTCCGTCGCTTGGGCCCAGATTGCCGGAGCGGCGGACGGGCCGAAGGCCCCTTCGCGACAACTTCTGTCGCTCTTAGGCTTTGGCAGCAATCCAGCCGGGCAAATCGGCGATAGAGTCCAGAACAACCGCCGCATGGGGCGCAAGCGTGTCGCGCAGTACCGGGCCCGTAAGGACCGCGACCGGAATCATGCCCGCCGCCGCGCCTGCGTGCAGATCATGGAGGCTATCCCCGACCATCAGACACGCGCCGGGGCTTATACCCGTGACGGTACAAAACTGATCCAGCTGCCCTGTTGCGGGTTTGCCACCGAACCCACTGTCCGCCCCAAGGATCAGCGTGAAAGCATCCAAGACACCCGCTTGTGCGATATTTGCAAGGGCGGGGGCTTCGTTGTCGTTGGTGGCGACACCAAGCTGCAGACCCATCGCATGCAATGCACCCATAATCGCCTTAAGATCACCGACGGGAACTTGCGGCACCTTAGCCGATTGGGCAGTCATCCGGGTGATCAGCGCGTCTTTCTCAAGGCTCGGTGAAACGGCGATAATGGCATCAGCGACCACATCAATGGTGTCGGCAATGACAATGCTGCCGGGGTGGAAGCGGGTGTTTTTCAAATCGTAGCCCAGCACGTTGGCCAAACGCTGCAAAGTCTCAGGATCGTCGGTCTCGGCCATCAGCATCTGCCGGGTCCACGCCCCCCATGTGGCGTTGAAATCAAACAGCGTGCCGTCCTTGTCAAAGACGATGCCTTGGATTTTCATAGCTGAGGTCCCATTGACTTATCCCCTTGGCGTACTGATCTAAACTGTTGCACCCATAAGGACGAAAAGAACAGTGACAACGCCCCTGACCTATACACAAACCGTGACATTCCAAGCCCCGATTGCGCAGGTCTTTGATGCACTTTGGGCGCGTCCGGGTGGAGATCTGTTAGAGGTCCGGCACATCGTTGGAACGCCGCGCACAGTGGGGCATCGCCAGCAACTGCGCTGTGCCTTTGGCGGTGTTGATCTTTTGATGATCGAGACCGTAACAGCGATGACCCGCCCGACCCATTTGCAAGTGACGCAAGCACCCGATGGTTTCCAAAGATATGACCCGGCCGAGCGGGAAGCCCCGTTCCTAGACAGTATGGTTGATGACTTGGACAGAGCCTTTAGTGCACAATTTGGGGTTGAACCACCCTTGTCGCAGATTGACTTCTCATTAGAAAGTTCGGGCGATCAAACGACGCTTTTGATAGAGATATCTGTTCTGAAAAAGCGGCGATATGGGTGGTTGCAAAGGCGACGCTGGCGCAAATCTGTCGCAAAAGAAGCACAAGATATCATCGCGGGAATCAATGCGCGCCTTCAGGTCCAGTGAATCTGCTCGGCACCGGGCAAGCACTGCCGCGCACGCATAGGTTGATCGTAGGCTAAACCGGCTGAGTCGCAGAATTCCATCACCCACGAATCGTCCATTGTGATGAAATCAAGAACTGAAGCTTGAAAATTCACATCCCTTGCCTGCGTTGTCAGGTCGGCCGCCGAACCGCCGGTTGCGCCAAGAAAAACAGGGCAAAGCTCATCATTTCCGACCAGCCACGCGAGTGCTTGAAGGGCGATTGTTTGTGCAGTTTCGGCGTTCATTGTGCGATCCTTTGATCCGGCAACACATTCTTAACCAATCTGCGCCAATCTGCATCAAGGAAGTGATGCTTGTCAGCAAAAGGATGGCTTATGTCAGGTAGAATACTGATCATCGATAGTGTCGCCACGCACCGGATTGTGCTCAAGGTGAAACTGACTTCGGCGCAATATGCGGTTGAAACCTGCGCAACCACGCAGGACGCCGACCGTCTGATCAGCACCAATATGCCTGACCTGATTTTGATGAATATGTCTGACGCCAAAGATGACCGGCTTGCCTACTGCCGCAAACTGCGTGCACGTAAAGGCGGTGAACGACTTGTTATTGTGGGCATTTGCGTCGCGGATAACAGCCGCGCGCGTTTTGCCGCCCTTGATGCGGGGGCCGATGATGTGCTGCCGGGTCAGGTGGCTGATGCGCTGATGCAGGCGCGCATCCGCAGCCTTCTACGCCGCCGCAACGTCGGGCTCGAATGGCAAATGCGCGATGAAACAAGTCGCGTGCTTGGCTTTGATGAAGAACGGATCGATTATGTCATCCCTGCTGTTGTGTCGGTCATCACCGACCGCCACGATACGGGCACAACATTTGTTGAAATGTTGCAGGGCGGGCTGAATTACCGCGTTAGCCTGCTGAATTCAGCCGGGGCGCTTGGGTCGACCGCCAGTAACAAGACAGATCTGTTTGTGATTGATGGCACCTTTACCGACCGTCCCCGCGCAAGCCTGTTCCAGCTCATTTCAGATATCCACGCCCGCGATGAAACCCGCCATGCCACCAAGATCGTCGTTCTGCCCAAGGGGCGGCATAACCAAGCTGCGATGCTGCTTGATCTGGGCGCAGATGATGTGGTTTTTGCCGATATCACAGCCGAAGAACTGGCCTTGCGCGCCCGCGCTTTGATCGCGCACAAGTTGAAGCAGGACCGACTGCGCGACCGCGTGCGCAACGGGCTGCTTGCCGCCGTGACCGATCCACTGACCGGTCTTTATAATCGCCGCTACGCCCAAACCCACCTGCAACGCATCGCCGAACAGGCCTATGCGTCAGGGCGGGAATATGCGGTGATGGTGGTTGATATCGACTATTTCAAGGCCATCAATGATGATCATGGCCATCGCGTGGGTGATGATATTCTGTGCCAATTGGCAGATCGGTTGCGCAGCAATTGCCGCGCAATTGACCTGCTTGCGCGCATTGGCGGCGAAGAATTTCTGGTAGCAATGCCCAATACATCCAAGAACCGCGCACACCGCGCGGCCGAACGGATGCGCCAATTAGTCAATAGCACCCCCTTCCAGCTTAGCGACAAGACTGCCGCGATCAATGTGACCATTTCTGTTGGCGTGGCAGTGGATGATCTTGAAGGTATTGGTGCCCCGGCCCTTGATACGTTGTTTGACCGGGCGGATGCGGCACTTTACCAATCCAAAGCCGCGGGCCGCAACATGGTATCAATCAGTGAGGCCGCTGCCTGATTAACGGCCCCTACCCTGCCCCTGCTCCAGACGATCTGCAAGGGCAAGGCGGTCTGCATCGCTCATCTGGGAAATGCGCAGCACCAGTGCTGCACGCGCCGCAGATTGCACCCTTTCGGATCGCGCGCTGGCACCGGCAACCACTTCGGCCAAGGCCCCCGCATCAAAGGGTGCGCTGCGCAACACCGCAACCATTTCATCAACCATTGCGCGCGATTGCGCGCGCCCGCCGCGTGAAACGGCAAGATCGCGGCGCAGGGCCTCCCCGATTGCGCGGCGATCTTCGCCAGAAAGCGCGCGGCCAACCGGCCCAAGCGCCATATCAAATCCACGCGGAGACACACCCCGCCCCTTTTCCCGCGCACCAAGCCCCGCGACAACGCCGACCACAGCGACGTTCATTGCCAGCGAAAGCGCGAAGATCACGCGCCAAAGGCGGCGCGGTTTTTGCCTGTCGATTTCAGCCATCTGTCAGCTCCGCTTCGAATAAATCATCAAAATCGCCCAAGAACGACACCGATGTTGTGGTACCCAAAATGTCGGCGGCCAAAGTCTCGACCGGGGCTGGGGGGGCAAAACCAACCCAGACACCGATCACACCCGCCATCGCGACCCCGCCCATTGCAGGCCACCCCCCGATTGCCGTCATGAGCCCAGACCAAAGCGTTTCTTTTGGAGGCGCAATCGGAACCAACGCAAGGTCTGCCAAGACCCGGTCCATCAACGCATCCGAAACCGTGCCGTCCGCGCGCTGTGCAGCGTCGAAAATTTCATCCAGAAATGCATCGTCTTCATCTGTCATTTTCAAACCCTAACGCATCTTTCTGATCGGCAAGGGCGGCGGCCAAGGCGCGCTTTCCCCGTGCGGTCAGACTTTCAACCGAAGTCACCGATATGTCCATGATGGCCGCAATCTCGGGATTGCTGAGGCCCTCAAGATGGCGCAAGGCCACGGCCTGCGCCTGACGTTCGGGCAATGTGGCAAGTGCTGCGCGCAACGCCAAATGCCGCGCTTTATCCTGCATCTGTACGGCAACCGCCGGCACCGGATCAGCGGGCTCGGCCAGATCATCCATCCCGACGGTGCTGCGCCGTTTACGCAAGCGATCAGTGCACAGGTTGGCCGTCACCCGGTAAAGCCAAGTTGACACCTGCGCCTCTCCGTCGCGCCAATCAGGCGCGATCCGCCACAGGCGCATCATGGCGTCTTGCGCCACATCTTCGGCCTCGCCCCGATCAGCCAACATGCGCACAGCCTGCCCCATCACGCGCGGCAAAAGCCGTGCAGACAAGTGGCGCGCCGCGTCCCTGTCGCCCTTGGCGAAGGCGGCAAGCAGCGCGCTGTCGGAAAGATGCGCAACATCTGTCATTGTGATCGGTGGTATCCACTTGTCCTTGTCCTGACAATCGGCAGGGGCGTGCCCCTGCCGGTCTGTCACGCTTACTTATTGCCGCGCCCATGTCCACGGCCACGCCCTTGGCGCATTTCAGCGAATTCTTCTGCGGTGATGATACCATCTTCGTCCGCATCCACCCGTTCAAACATCCGCGCAGCACGATCAGGCCGGTTGCCGCGCATCTCATCAATGGTAAGTGCCCCATCTTCGTTGTCGTCAAACCGGGCCATCATTTTCTCTGCACGCTCTGCGGCGCGACCTTGGGCGGCGGCGGTCAGTTCTTCAACACTCACGGCACCATTGCCATCCGTATCCATCGCATCAAAGCGCACTTGGGGGGCGGCGTGCACCTCTTGCAAGGTGAGGCGGCCATCGCCGTTCGTATCCAACGCGTCAAAACCGCCACCTCGTTGCGCGCTGGCGTCACTTGCCACCAGTACAAAGCCTGCAATCATCGCTACACTCAAAATCTGCGTTTTCATCTTTTCGTCCTTCTTGTCCATGTTCGGCCAGTGTCTGTCTGGCTATGGTCATTCAACGCAGCCATTTGAATTTTCCGTCGCTCAAAGGTGCAAAAAGAATCGCGCACCCTTTCTTTTTTGCGCGAAAGGCACCATTTGGTTATCAAGCGAAGGAGCCGTAAATGCCCGATCAAAGCGCCATTTCAGACCGCGCCGTGAAACCCGCCATGTGGCGCGGCTTTCGGTGCCGCTGCCCCAATTGCGGTGAAGGCCATCTGTTTGCCGGATATTTGAAAGTTGCAGATCAGTGCCCGGCCTGTGGCGAAGAACTACATCACCATCGCGCCGATGACGGCCCGGCCTATCTGACCATTCTGGTGGTAGGCCACCTTATGGCCCCCCTGATCCACATCGTTTTCGTGCACTTTCGCCCCGAACCTTGGATCATGGCCCTTGGCTTCACGGCGGGCTGCGTCGCCTTGTCGCTTTATTTGTTGCCACGATTGAAGGGTTTTGTCGTCGCGATCCAATGGGCCAAATTCATGCATGGTTTTGGCCGCGCGCATTGACGGACAAATCCGCCCTCCGCGATGCTGCAACCACGATCGTGCAGCGTCAAACTCTGAAAGGCCCAGCCGTACTGATGGGGCAACGCGGTGCTGATGCGGCCTTTATGCCCGGCAAATTTGTCTTTCCCGGTGGCGCGATAGATGCGGTCGATGATACCGTCTCCGTCGCAGATATCGCCCTGGATGTGCAGGGTGCACTGCATGCAGAAAGTGCGCGCACACCATCTGCGATTGTCGCGGCCGCCATTCGTGAACTTTGGGAAGAATCCGGCCTGATCCTTGGCAAACCCGGCACATGGGACGCCCCGCCCCAAGGCTGGCGCGCCTTTGCCGCAACCGGTCATGTCCCAAGCGCGCAAGGCTGCCGCTTTTTCTTCCGCGCAGTCACCCCCATGGGGCGTCCCCGCCGCTTTGATGCGCGGTTTATCCTTGTGGATGCGGATGCCATCGCAAGTGACTTGGATGATTTTTCCCGTGCCGAGGATGAGCTTTCGCATCTTCAATGGGTTCCCTTGAAGGACGCCCGCAGCTTTGATCTGCCCTTCATCACCCAAGTCGTTCTGGCCGAACTGATCGGCGGCGCGCCATCCAAAGACGGCGTCCCCTTTTTTCGCAATGATGACGAAGACCGGCTGGTTTCGCGCCTTGGCGGGGCGTCACCGATTTAAGTTACAAGGATCAGCATCACGATACTGACGCCCAAAAGCGCAAGGCCCTGCCATTCGCGCACGCTGATTTTCTCTTTGAAAAACAACGTGGCTGCCATCAGTGACAACACCATTTCGATTTGCCCGACCGCATTGACCAGCGCCACGGTTTGCAACGTGAAGGCGGTGAACCAACTGATTGATCCAATCATACTGGTCAGCCCCACCAATCCCGCCACACGCCAAACCCGCAGCACTTTGGTGATTTCCCCCCGTTCACGCCAGACCAGCCATATGGCCATAATCGTTGTTTGAAACGCGGTCACGAAGGCCAGCGTGATGATGGCCCGGTAGAATGGATCTCCCTCTAAAAGGCTTAGCGATGCGCCCCGGTACCCTGTGCCCGAAAAGGCAAACAGCAGCCCCGACAAGATGCCCAAGCCCGCCGCCTTGTTGAAGATACGCTGATGCCACGGCCCCGTTGCATCCGGCGGGTCTGACAACAACAGCACGCCTGTGGTTCCGATCAGGATTGCGATGATCGCTGCCCCGCTAAGCGTATCACCAAGGATCACAAAACCGACCACTGCGGCCAGTATCACCTCGGTCTTCTTGAACGTAATCCCAACGGCAAAGTTGCGATGCGCAAACAGCGCCACAACGCACATGGTCGCCAGGATCTGGCTGATGCCACCCCAAGCCGCATAGCCCCAGAATTCAGGTGGGATTTGCGGCAGCCCCTGCCCGCTAAGGCGCGCATAGCTTGCCGCAATCACCGCAACCAACGGGGCCGAATAGATGAACCGCGCGAAGGTCGCCCCAGCCGTCGAAAGCTGCGTCGCCTTCAGATGCTTTTGCAACATAAAGCGCACCGTCTGCGCCGTCGCCGCGACAAGCGTGATGATGACCCAAAGATCCATCAGGGTTTCGGATCGGGGTTTTCCGTATGCCCGTCCACTGCGATCACTTGGCCTGACACGCGCCGCGCCGCATCGGACCCAAGAAACAGCGCCATCTGCGCGACATCCTCTGCGTGAACAAAAGTGCGCATCGATGTGCCAGAGGCGTAGCCTGCGTAAACCTCATCCCGCGTCATGCCCTTGGCGGTGGCTTCACGTTCCAACACGCCCTCCATGCGCGGGCCTTCCACGGCACCGGGGCAGATGGCATTGGCGCGAATGCCGAACGGCCCAAGCTCCATCGCGAGGGTTTTCATCAAACCAATGATGCCCCATTTGGCCGCCGCATAAGGCGCGCGGTTGGGATAGCCGTAAATCCCGGCGGTGGATGAGGTCAAAATTATCGCCCCGGCCCCTTGCCGCTTCATAAGGGGGCTTGCATATTTCGCAGCCAGAAACGCGCCTTCAAGGTTTACCGACACACAGCGCTGCCAGTCGGCAAGCTGAATATCCTCGACCAATGCTGTTGGCCCTGCAATTCCGGCATTGGCGCAAAGCACATCGACACCACCCCAGTCCGTTTCAATGTCGGCCCAAATGGCCGCCATTCGCGCCTCATCGGTAACATCCGCAACGCGCGCGCGCCACGGCACGTCGCCTGCGTCTTCCAAGTCGATCACCCAAACATCATGCCCCGCGTCATGAAACGCCTCGGCCATCGCGCGGCCAATGCCAGAAGCGCCTGCGGTGATGACAACCCTGCTCATCGTTTCCCAACAGCCGCGCCAGCCCCTTCGGGCAGCGGCAGCGTAGCATGGGCCTGCGCGATCCGTGCCAAGGGCACACTGACGCGGGCGTCGGGCACGCTGGCTTTGCGGGTCTCAAGGCTGACGTGGATCAACATATGTTCACCCGTGGCAAGCAGGCGATCCCCGGCCAGCATCCGGTGGAACAAGTGCATCTTCTTACCCTCGCCCAGCAGGCATTGGGTGTCGATCTGAATGCGCGTGCCCGCGTGAACTTCGTCGATATGGCGGATGTGTGTCTCGGCGGTGAAATAGCTGCCGCCGCTTGCGATGTAATCGGCATCACAGCCCACCAGCGCCATGAACTTATCGGTCGCATCACCAAAGGCCTGCAAATAACGGGCCTCGTTCATATGCCCGTTATAGTCGGTCCAATCGAGCGGAACGGCGCGATCAACAGTACCGACCGGTACTGTCAAATCCGCAATATCATCAAGCACTTGCGGCAAAGCATCCACCCGCACGTCCTGCGCGCGCAGCAGCTTGCCTGCCCCCCAATCCTGCGCCTTTAGACCACGCAGGATGGTCACAAGGTTGTTGTCGCGGATGCGTTCAAGGTCACGAATGGAATGCATCCCCGACTGCGCATCGGACTGGTCTGCAATCGCATCTATCAACTCATCGGTCAGTTCGGGCACATCCATCAGCTTGGTCCAAGGCCAGCTTAAACAAGGGCCAAACTGTTCAATGAAATGGCGCATCCCCGCCTCACCACCCGCAATGCGGTAGGTTTCAAACAGGCCCATCTGCGCCCAGCGCAGACCGAACCCATAGCGGATCGCGTCGTCAATTTCTTCGGTCGTCGCGACGCCATCCTTGATCAGCCAAAGCGCCTCGCGCCAGACAGCCTCAAGGAAGCGGTCGGCGATATGGGCATCAATCTCTGCGCGCACGCGCAAGGGGTGCATGCCGATGCTTGTCAGAATGTCCTCCGCATGGGTGATCATCGCTTCATCGTTGGCGGCACTGGGCACAAGTTCAATAAGCGGCAACAGGTAGACCGGGTTGAACGGATGCGTCACCACAATTTGGCCGGGGTGCAGCGCACCTTCCTGCAACTGCGAAGGTTTGAACCCGCTCGTGGAAGAGCCAATAATCGCATCTGCGCCGCAAGCCGCCTGAATACCAGCATAGACCTGATGTTTCAGATCAAGCCGTTCGGGCACGCTTTCCTGAATCCACGCAGCACCAGCGACGGCCTCAGCCAAATCATCATGGAAGGTCAGCGCGCCTTCATCCGGCAAAGCCACATCCGACAGCCCCGGCAAGGACCGGCGGGCATTGTCCAAGACCTCATTGATTTTGCGCACAGCCTCCGGGTCCGGGTCAAAAACACGCACATCCCAGCCCATCAGCAAAAAGCGCGCGGCCCAACCGCCGCCAATGACGCCACCGCCGATGATTGCTGCTGTTTTCCTCATTGCACTGTCTCCAGTTTGGAAAGGTCGTAGCCGTACCATTTCAGAATATCGCGGGCAGCGGCGATACGATCCGCACCTCCCGCCTCTGCACGGTCCATGATCCAGACATGACGGCCAAGCGGGTCTCCAATCGCAACCGTGCGATCATCGAAATCCATCCAAAGCACCCACATTTCTCCGGCGTCAAAGACCGATGACGTATCTGAAGGCGCGACCATCCAACGGCCACGGCCAACAGATTTCAAATCGTGTAAATAGCATTCCAGTGCATCGCAAGGCGTCAGCGATAGGATTCCATCGTCCGACTTCTGCAACTGAACGCTTTGGAAAGTATTACGAAACCCAAAAGCGGCTTGTCGCAAGAACCATTCACCCTCCAAGCGCTCCGCCGTGACATCGACCTGCGACGCAAGCGGTGCCGTCGGATTGCGCAACAACCCCGGCACATTTCCCTGCTGCGCCAGCGTATCCGGTTCCTGCGTACAAGCCGCTAAGACCAAAAAGGCCAAAAGCCGCTTCATGCGCGCGGAGCCATCTTCGTCAAGCCCAGCTTTGCACGCACAGCCTCAGGCCCAATCACCGAAGCCCCTAGCCCCTCAATAATCCCAACTGCTTTCTCAACCAATTGCGCATTGGTCGCAAGCGCGCCGCGCCCCAGCATCAGATTGTCCTCCAAGCCGACGCGCACATTGCCCCCGGCCAAAACGCTCGCCGCCGCGTAAGGCATCTGATGGCGGCCCAGCCCAAAGGCCGAAAACGTCCAGTCATCCGGCACATTATTGACCATCGCCATGAAGGTATTCAGAT
>CAYPVL010000062.1:0-20103 GCA_964414165.1 uncultured Cognatiyoonia sp. | reverse complement strand
CTCCCTATTGCGGCAGGGGTGCGGGGTCAATAAATGGGTGTTAACCCGAAAAAGGATAGCCCATGATACCCGACGCTTCGCTGACTGCCCAAGACGCCCTTGTCGCCCTTATGGTTGCGGTCTCTGCCGCCGATGAAGACATCCGCACATCCGAGTTGGTCAAGATGAACAACACCATCAACAACCTGCCCGTTTTTGCAGGTTATGATTCCGAACGCGTGGCGCGCGTCTCAAAAATGGTGTTCGAAATCCTGGAACCCGAAGACGGGCTTGAGGCGCTTTTTGGGCTGATCCGCGACGCGCTTCCTGAAAAGCTTTGGGAAACCGCTTATGCCATGGCCTGCGACGTCGCCGCCGCCGATGGGATCATCGACGACCCGGAAAACCGGATGCTGGAAGAAATCCGCTATGAGTTGAACATCGACCGCCTGCACGCCGCCGCCATCGAACGCGGCAGCCGGGCGCGTCACATGACACTTTAGCACAGCCCGCAATCACAAATCCCACTCAAACAACTCTTTGGTTTGGAAATATCCCGGGGGGACCGCAGGTCGGGGGTCGCCATTGGAGCGCCATCGGTCCGAGAGACAATGGCGACGCCCCCTCCGCCGCCTCAAATATCCCCAACCCGCGCCCATCTTTGCAACAAAGTCTGCTGCAACCGCTTGGCGCGCGTATTATAGCTGGCCGCCCCTGCTGGCTGTTCATCCGCCGTTAGCTTCCCGCGCGCGCGGGCCTCAACATCAGCGGCAAAGAAGGCAAACGCCAACCGGCGCCCGTTCGGTGTGACCAGATACCCCGCCAAGGCCGACACGAAATTCAACGTCCCTGTTTTGGCGCGCACCTCTGCGTTCACCCCCAACCGGTTCCCTTTTGGATCAGTCAACGCGATGGCCTTCAAGATTGGCTGTAATTGCGGCGCGACGCCACGGGACGTCATCAAACGCACCATATCCTGCGCGGATATGCGCGACGCGTCCCCCAGCCCCGAATGATCGACAAACGCAGGATGAATGCCCGCGCGCATCTCGGCCCAACGGGTCATGCCCAAGGCTGATGTGCGCAAGCCCCGGTTCTGCCCTGCCCTTGCGGCAGTCGCGGCCATCCCAGCCACTTCTGCGGTCAGATTGGTTGAAAACCGCAACATATCGCGCAGAACTTCGCGCAAAGGTTCGCCCTTGAAACTGGCCACCACATCGGCTGCAGGCAGATCCTTGATCAACTTGGGCTTATCCAAAACGATGCCTTGCGCGCGGGCAAACACGGCAAACACCTCGCCCGCATAAAGGGCCGGATAGCGCACCGGCAGCCAGCGCGACCCAAAGCTATTCAACGCGCGGCGCGCCACACTCCAACGATCCATGCCACCGCCGTCCGCGTAGGCGTAAACCGGGGTGCGACGATCCACGATCTGCATCTGCGAGACAGTCACAGCCGGGCGGTGGTTCGCGCTCCGGGCATCCATCGTGACGGTGTAATCAGCATCTTGACGCTTCCATTCAAAATGCACGCGGTTGAAGTTCAGGTTCAGCCCCGCGATCGCCGGGTTGTAGCCCAGATGATCAAGTTGCTGGGGGTCAATTTCATCAACGCGGGCCAAAGCCTCGCCCCAGATCAGAAAATCGCCCTTTACCGCGCGCAGCCCTGTATCTTTCACAGCCTGCGCCAGATCGGCCAAATCATCCGTCAACAACTGCGGATCACCACCGCCCGCAAGGATCAGATTGCCCTGCAAGACCCCATCCACAATCGGCCCATCGGCCAGAATTTGTGTCTCAAAGCGATGATCCGGCCCTAAGGCATCCAGCGCATAAAGGGCGGTGACAGACTTTGTGACGCTGGCCGGGGGAAGCGGGACATCGCCGTCGATGCTTTCCAGCACGTCGCCAGTGTCCGCATCCGCGACCACGAAACCAACCGTGCCGCCCAGGCTCGCAGCCGCGATGAGATCAGCCGTATCCGGGCGGGCCTGGGGGCGGGTCGCGGGGATTGGTTCAGGTGCCGCCTTCCCGGCCCGCGCAACCGGGCGCAACGACACAAGGGGCGCATCGGCAAAGCTTGCGGTGGCAAGGGCCGATGCGGCCCCAGACAACATCGCACGACGTGACATTTGATACTTCATGTGCCGACTTATGCAGAAGTTTGCGCAAGGGGCAACGCGATCATGTGTCCCCCTGCGACCATGCGCCGGATGCGCGGATTTCGCTTGAGGATTGATCCGACATCGGCACATTCAAGAAACACCACGCGGGGGCCGCCCTTTGCCCCAGCAAGGGGGCCGCGCGCCCCGGCAATTGCGCATGGCGATAGATCGTTGCGGCCTTCGACATGCGCGCCGAAATCCGATCACCGGGGCGGGCCAGAACGCCGACAGGCACATTCTCCATAATCCAGCGCCAATCCTGCCAGCGGTGGAATTGCGCAAGATTATCCGCCCCCATCAGCCAGACAAAACGCACCCCCGGGTAGCGTGCGCGCAAAGCGCGCAAGGTCTGCGCGGTGACATTCGTGCCCAAGGCGGTTTCAATATCGGTAATCTCCACGCGGGGATGGCGCATGATCAACTGGGCGGCGGCCTTGCGCCGCCCCATCGGGGCAGGCGTGCGGGATTTGAGCGGGTTATGCGGCGTCAGCATCCACCACACGCGATCCAACTGAAAGCGCATCAATGCCGCGCGGGTGATCGACACGTGCCCGCTGTGGGCCGGATCAAATGATCCACCTAGCAAGCCAATAGTTTGACCGGGTTTTGCAACAGGTCCCGCTGGCAATCTTAATCCTCCCACCTCTTGCGCGAACCTATGCAGAGACGCAGGGAAACAAAAGTCCAAAGCGGTACCCCTTTCGATGATTGCCCCCACCCCGCCGCGTCGCTATCTAGGTGCAAATTCAAACCAGCCGGAGCGTGAACCAAATGGCCAGCAATCAATTCGTCTACTTTATGGATGGTGTGTCCAAGCAGTATCCGGGCGGCAAGAAGGTCTTTGAAAACATCCGCTTGAACTTTCTGCCGGGCGTGAAGATCGGTGTTGTCGGGGTCAACGGCACCGGTAAATCAACGCTGATGCGAATCATGGCCGGACAAGACAAAGACTTTGCCGGCGAAGCTTGGGCGGCTGAAGGTGCGCGTGTGGGCTATCTGCCCCAAGAACCCGAACTCGACCCGGCGCTGTCTGTGCGTGACAATGTGATGCTGGGGGTGGCTGACAAAAAGGCGGTGCTCGACAAGTATAACGAGCTGGCGATGAACTATTCCGAAGAAACCGCCGATGAGATGGCAAAGCTTCAGGATGAAATTGACAGCCAGAACCTCTGGGATCTGGACGCACAAATCGATGTGTCCATGGAGGCGCTACGCTGCCCCCCTGATGATGCAAATGTCGAAACGCTGTCGGGTGGTGAAAAGCGCCGGGTGGCCTTGTGTAAGCTGCTTCTTGAAGCGCCTGATATGCTGCTGCTTGACGAACCGACCAACCACTTGGACGCCGAAACCATCGCGTGGCTGCAACAGCACCTCATCGAATACAAAGGCACAATCCTGATCGTCACACACGACCGCTATTTCTTGGACGCGATCACCGGCTGGATTCTCGAACTCGACCGCGGGTCGGGCATCCCGCACGAAGGGAACTATTCAAGCTGGTTGGAAGCCAAGGCCAAGCGCCTTGAAAAGGAAGCCAAAGAAGACAAATCCAAACAGCGCACACTGCAACGCGAATTGGACTGGATGCGGCAAGGGGCGAAAGCACGCCAAGCCAAATCCAAGGCCCGGATCAGCGCCTATAACGACCTTGCCAATCAGTCCGAGCGGGAAAAGCTGGGCCGCGCCCAGATCATCATTCCCAACGGCCCACGGCTTGGATCCAAGGTGATCGAGGTGAGCAACCTCAAGAAAGCGATGGGCGACAAGCTGCTGGTTGAAGACCTGACCTTTGATCTGCCCCCCGGCGGGATTGTTGGGGTGATCGGGCCGAACGGCGCAGGTAAATCCACGCTGTTTTCCATGCTGACCGGGCAAGCCGAACCAGATGAAGGGACTGTTGCCTATGGGGAAACAGTTAAGCTGTCTTACGTGGACCAATCGCGCGACGCCTTGAACCCAGAGTCGACGGTTTGGGAAGAAATCACAGGCGGTGCCGAAATCATCGAACTTGGCGATGCGCAGATGAATTCACGGGCCTATTGTTCGGCTTTCAACTTCAAAGGCGGCGATCAGCAGAAAAAAGTTGGGCTGCTGTCTGGGGGCGAACGCAACCGGGTGCATATGGCGAAACTTTTGAAGTCCGGCGGCAATGTTCTGCTGCTGGATGAGCCGACAAACGACCTTGATGTTGAAACGCTTCGGGCCCTTGAAGACGCGCTTGTGGACTTTGCGGGATGTGCCGTCGTAATCAGCCACGACCGTTTTTTCCTTGACCGAATCTGTACCCACATCCTCGCTTTTGAGGGGGATGCGCATGTGGAATGGTTCCAGGGAAACTTCGATGACTACGAAGAAGACAAAAAACGCAGGCTAGGTGCCGACGCGATGGAGCCAAAACGGATGAAGCACAAGAAATTTGTGCGCTAAACCTGTGCTGGTCGGGGGTCACACGACCTTTGACCAGCGCGCATCGGCGGAAATATGTGACTTCTTGGCTACGCCATAAAAAAATCTTTTTTTGTCCCTCTTTAATCCCTAATTAACTCCTAGGGTGTTAAAAACGGGCGGAGGAGAAATAAAAATGGGCAACATACTAAACAGTGCGATTGTCGCCGGGGCAGCAACAATGCTGCTGCTTCTACAAGGAAACCTGACACTGAATTGGGCACTGCCATGCTATTCAGCATTGGGAAGCTGCGCACTTTTCGCCTTTGGATCATGGACTGCGATGCAGCGTGACCGGGCTCGTCACTAAGCGACCATTGGCCGATTTCCAATAAACACCTTGCTATTTGACCCAGCAAGCCCCACCTAGAGTGTGCTGACGTTATCCAAACTCGACCTTCTGTTTACCTTTCTAGGCTACAGCGCTCGACCTTGCACTGACTATGCCACACCGCCGCAATATCGCGGGCGGCCCTAGATAAGGAAAATTACGATGGCTACTGGCACCGTAAAATGGTTCAACACAACTAAAGGCTTCGGCTTTATCGCACCTGATGGCGGCTCTAAGGACGTATTCGTTCACATCTCCGCTGTTGAGCGTTCGGGTCTGACTGGCCTTTCTGATGATCAGAAAGTGACATTCGACATCGAAGCTGGCCGTGACGGCCGCGAGTCGGCGGTGAACCTCGCTCTGGCGTAAATCGCCCGTAAAGACAGGGATGCGCGCCACTGCGCGCCTCCCATTCCAGCGCTAAGTTGCTGACGAATATACCCTTTCCAAAACCACTTTATTTTCAAAAATGGGCAGCGCATACTCATGCCCGCTACGTTAACTCTTTCGATCACTGCCCCTTCTTTTTGACGGCCCAGTCTCTCGATCATAGCACTGACGAGCCGGCCCACTGCATCATGCGAGCGGGAGTAAGCGAAGAATGGAGGCTAGAATGGCTTCAGGAACGGTTAAGTGGTTCAACACCACAAAAGGTTACGGCTTTATTGCGCCAGATGGCGGCAGCAAGGACGTTTTTGTACATATTTCAGCGGTAGAACGCTCTGGTTTGACGGGTCTGAAAGACGACCAGAAGGTCAATTTCGACATTGAAGCAGGGCGGGACGGGCGCGAAAGCGCTGTGAACCTCACACTTGCCGACTAAACCCGCAACATCGAAAAAGTGAAAGGGCACCCGGATTGTGGGTGCCCTTTCTTGTTCAAGCTGTTCGAAAATGCATGATTTTCGCGCCGCGCTTTATTCCAGAACGAACGTGACTTTCATCACAACACGATACTCGTCGATTTTCCCGTCCTTCACTGTCGCCTTCTGATCTGCGATCCACGCGCCGGTGATTCCCTTCAGGGTCTTCGCTGCGCGCTCAATCCCGCTTTCAAAAGCGTCGTCGAATGACTTGGATGAGGATGAGATGATTTCTGTGACTTTTGCGACCGACATATTGGGCCCCCCTTTGTGAAAGTTAGAGCGCACAGCATAGCCAAAGGACTGGCCCCGTCCACCGCTTACACGTCGTTCATCAAAAGCGCGTTACCCGGCCCTATCGGTCCAGATCAGCAACCAAAGCCGCCACAGACGGCCCCATCGCATCAACAATCAGACGCACACCTGCGGCATTGGGGTGAATACCGTCGGCCTGCATGAAATCACGCAAATCACCATCCAATCCGACTGCTTCAAAAATCCCTGCAAACCAACGCGGATACAGCATCGCCCCATATTCAGCCGCCAATTCAGGGTAGATCCCATCAAATGCAGCCTTGTAATCTGGGCCATAGTTCCCGCCAGCCTCAAGCCCGACAAGCAAGACATCCACATCGCGGGCAGCAGCTTTCTTGAGGATTCCGGCCAAATTTGCACGGCTTAGCGCAGGGTCCAGCCCGCGCAGATAATCGTTCCCACCAAGGGCAACAATCATCGCATCAACATCATCCGTAAGCGTCCAATCCGCGCGCGCCAAACCACCAGCGGTGGTATCCCCAGACACGCCCGCATTCACAATCCGCACGTCCACACCTTGCGCATCAAGCCAAGCCTGCATCTGCGGCACAAACCCATCGGCGGTGTCCAGCCCGTAGCCCGCCGTCAGACTGTCGCCAAGGGCGGCAACCGTCGCAGTTTCACCCTGCGCCACACCGGTTGTTAAAACAATCGCGATAGACAGGTTGCGCAAGGCGCGCATCGCCCCATATCCAAAAGCAACGCACGCAGAAAAGGCCCGGCCTATGACCGCACTCTCGCTCACCGATGTTTCGCTTTCACTGCAAGGAAATGCAGGCCGCGTCGATATCCTGCACGACATTTCGCTGGATGTGGCCACGGGGGAAACCTTGGGGTTGATCGGGCCAAGTGGGTCGGGCAAATCATCTCTCCTGATGTTGATGGGTGGGCTGGAACAGGCCAGCGCGGGGCGCATTTTGGCGGCGGATCAGGATCTTACGTCCATGAACGAAGATCAGCTGGCCCGCTTTCGTAGGGATAATATGGGGGTGGTCTTCCAATCTTTCCACCTGATCCCAACAATGACAGCGCTGGAAAATGTCGCAACCCCGCTTGAACTGGCCGGACACCGGGATGCGTTCCAGAGGGCCGAGGCTGAATTGAGGGCCGTCGGCCTTGGCGACCGCATCGACCACTACCCGGCACAAATGTCAGGCGGCGAACAACAGCGCGTCGCGCTTGCGCGCGCCTCTGCCCCCCGGCCCCGGGTCCTGCTGGCCGATGAACCCACGGGCAACCTTGATACGACCAACGGTCAGGCGATCATGGACCTGCTGTTTGATCTGCGCGACCGGCACGGGGCGACGCTTGTGATGGTCACACACAGCCACGAACTTGCCAATCGTTGCGACCGTGTCGTGCGCCTGCGCGATGGGCGGATTGATACCGCGAAAGCCGCCGCATGAGGCTGGCTTGGACCTTCGCGCGCCGTGAACTGCGCGGCGGCTTGCGCGGTTTCCGCGTGTTCCTTGCCTGCCTCGCCCTTGGAGTTGCTGCCATCGCCGCCGTCGGCACGGTGCGCGCCGGGATCACGGCGGGTTTGCAGGAACAGGGGGCGGCTTTGCTGGGTGGCGATGCTGAGGCGACATTTACCTACCGCTTCGCAAATGAAACCGAACGGACCTACCTTGATCAGATCGGCGAACAGGTCAGCGAAACCGTCGATTTCCGCTCAATGCTTGTCGTTGGTGATGAACGCGGGCTCACGCAAGTGCGCGCAGTCGATGACCTTTATCCGCTGATTGGGCAAGTGCAACTCACACCCGATATCCCCCTCAAAGAAGCCCTCGCCGGATCAGACACCCTGCCCGGCGGCGTGATGGAGCGTGTGCTTGCCGACCGCCTTGGCCTGTCCCCCGGCGATCAATTCAAACTGGGGACACAGGATTTCATCTTCACCGCCGTCCTCGAACGCTTCCCTGATAACGCGTCCGCAGGCTTCGGCCTTGGCCCCCGGTCTATCGTGCGCACCGCTGACCTCGCGACCTCTGGCCTGATCACCGAAGGCACGTTGTTTGACACACAATACCGCATCGCCCTGCCCGAGGGCACAAGCCTCGACACACTTGAAACCGACGTCAAAGAGCGGTTTCAAAACAACGGTCTACGCTGGCGCGACAGCCGCGAAGGGGCTGGTGGCACTGCCACTTTCGTTGACCGGATCGGGGCCTTCCTGATCCTTGTCGGACTGTCCGGCCTTGCGGTTGGTGGCGTCGGCGTCAGCGCGGCAGTGCGCGCTTATCTCGCCGGGAAAACCAATGTCATCGCCACGCTCAAAACACTTGGCGCAGACCGCAAAACGATCTTCCTCACCTACTTCTTTCAGGTCGGAATCCTCACGATCATCGGGGTCGCCATTGGCCTGATCCTTGGCGGCGGCATCCCCATTCTGCTGGCCCCCGTGATCGAAGCATCCCTGCCGGTTCCCGCCAATTTCACCTTCAACCCGGCCCCCTTGGGCGAGGCGGCGATTTACGGCACGCTTGCCGCGCTGATCTTCACACTTTGGCCGCTGGCCCGGACCGAAGATATCAAAGCCGCCACACTGTTCCGCGACGCTTTTGCAAGCACAAGCACACTGCCGCGCCGGCCCTTCCTGATCGCAACAGCCCTTCTTATCGCCACACTCCTTGGCCTTGCGATCTGGTTTTCCGGCACGGCCTTTCTCACGCTTTGGACTGCAGGGGGCATCGCGGGCGCGCTTGCCCTTCTTGTCGTCGCAGCCCTGATCATCCGGCTTATCGCACGGCTTTTGCGCAAACCCACACGCGGACGCCCGGCGCTGCGCCTCGCTTTCGGGGCCATTGGCGCGCGGGGTGGTGAATCCACCAGCGTCGTGCTGTCCCTCGGCCTTGGGCTGTCGGTGCTGGCGGCGGTCGGGCAGATCGACGGTAACCTGCGCGCGGCCTTCAACAGCGAACTGCCCGACGTCGCGCCCAGCTATTTCTTCGTGGATATCCAGCCTGATCAGATCGACGGTTTTCGCGCGCGTCTCGCCGATGATCCGCTGGTGGAAAAAGTCGAATCCGCGCCGATGCTGCGCGGGATCATCACAACGATCAACGACCAGCCAGCGTCAGAATACGCCAACGGACATTGGGTCGTCGAAGGCGACCGGGGCGTGACCTACGATGGCCCCTTGCCCGACGGCACCGAAATTGTCGCCGGGGAATGGTGGCCCGAAGACTACGCAGGCCCGCCCCTGATCAGCTTTTCGGCCGAAGAAGCCATCGAGATGGGCCTTGCCATCGGGGATGAGATGACGATCAACATCCTTGGGCGCGACATCACCGGCACTGTCGCAAACTTTCGAAATGTCAGTTGGGAGGATGCGGGCATCGGCTTTGTCTTGTCGATGAACGCAAGCGCATTGGCAGGCGCGCCGCATTCATGGATTTCGACGGTTTATTCCGCGCCCGAGGCCGAAGCGCAAATCCTGCGCGACCTTGCCAGCGCCTATCCAAACATCACTGCCATCCGCATCCGCGACGCGATTGCGCAGGTCAGCACGCTGGTCGAGGGGATCGCAGCAGCCACCCGCTACGGCGCGCTGGCCACGCTGCTGACCGGGTTCCTCGTTCTGATCGGGGCGGCAGCCGCAGGCGAACGCGCGCGCACATTCGAGGCTGCGGTCCTCAAAACCATCGGTGCACCACGCGGGCGGATCATGCTGTCTTTTGCCTTGCGTTCAGCGCTCCTTGGGCTTGCCGCCGGGATTGTTGCATTGGCGGCAGGCATCCTTGGAGGCTGGGCCGTGCAGACGTTCATCATGGAAAACGACTACAGGATCATCTGGTCCAACGCGCTTGGGATCATCGGCGGGGGCATCTTTGTGTCACTTATCGCCGGGCTCGCCTTCGCCGCGCGCGCCCTGTCTGCGCGGCCCGCGCAAGTGCTCAGGGCAAACGATTGACCCCCGCCTTCTTCGGTTATGGCAGCCTCGTGAACCTTGCCACGCACGACTACCCCAACGCGCGCAAGGCCACGCTGCAAGGCTGGCGGCGCATCTGGTGCCAAGCCAACACGCGGCCTGTCGCCTTCCTGTCGGTGCACCAAGCCCCCGGCGAAATCCAAGGGATCATCGCCGATGTGCCCGGCGGCGATTGGGCGGCACTTGATGCGCGCGAACATGCCTACAAGCGGCATGACGTCTCAGAAACCTTAGGCGGAAACACCGCGATCTACCAAGCCGATCCCGCGAAAACAGCACCGCCCTCAACCGGGCACCCGATCCTGCTGTCCTACCTCGACGTCGTCGTGCAGGGGTTCCTGCAGCACTACGGGGAACAAGGGGTGGCGGATTTCTTCGCCTCAACCGACGGCTGGGGGCCGATCAAAGACGACCGGGCCAATCCACATTATCCAAGGTTCCAAGCCCTCACCAAAGCCGAGCAGGCGATCACCGACCACTATGTAAAGGGCCTATCCTAGCCCCTAAAGCTTTGGCTTTGTCTGCAGCAGCGGCATCACATCTGCCATCTCAGGACCACGCTCAAGGCCTGTGACGGCTTGGCGCAGCGGCATGAACAGGCCGCGCCCTTTGCGCCCGGTTGCGTCTTTTACAGCCGCGGTCCATGTGGACCATGTGTCGTGCGCATAAGGCGGATCGCCAAGCATATCAAAGGCTTGGGCCACGAATTCACGGTCCTCATCAGCCACCAAAGGCGTCGCACCATCGCGGAACAACGCCCACCATGCAGCGACATCATCAAGTTTGGTGATATTTTCACGCACCACAGACCAAAAAGCCCCGCGCAAATCTGCGGGCACATCGGCCAGAACATCCGCGACCTGATCAGCCTCCAACGTGGCGAGGTGTCGCGCAGTCAAAGGCCACAAATCTTCGGCATCAAACTTTGTCGGAGCCGAGCCGAACTTGGACAGATCAAAACCCGCGACAACCGCGTCAATGCTCTCGCGTAGTTCCACAGGATCAGAGGATCCCAGCCGCGCCATCAGCGAATACACCGCCTGCGGGGCAATCCCTTGGGCGCGCAAATCGCGCAGCGACAAAGTGCCCAGACGCTTTGACAACGCCTCGCCCTGCGGACCCGTCAGCAAGGAGTGATGCGCAAAACGGGGCACATCTCCGCCCAGCGCCTCGATAATCTGGATTTGCGTGGCGGTGTTCGTGACGTGATCCGACCCCCGCACAACATCCGTCATGCCCATTTCAACATCATCAACGACCGACGCGAGGGTATACAAGATCTGCCCATCGTTCTTGAACAACACAGGATCAGACACGGACGCCGCATCAATCGAAATGTCGCCGATAATGCCATCGGTCCATTCAATCCGCTGATGATCCAGCTTAAAGCGCCAATGCGACCCACCGCGTTCCGCGCGCAGCGCATCCTTTTCGGCATCCGACAGGTCCAAAGCAGCGCGGTCATAAACCGGCGGCTTACCCATATTCAGCTGCTTCTTGCGTTTGAGATCCAATTCAACCGGGGTTTCAAAGCATTCATACAAGCGGCCCATGTCGATCAGCTTTTGCTTGGCCAGATCATAGCGCGCCATGCGCTTTGACTGATATTCAACGCGGTCCCACGTGATACCAAGCCAGGTCAGATCATCCTTGATACCTTGGATATATTCATCCTTTGACCGTTCCTGATCGGTGTCATCAATGCGCAGCACAAATGTGCCCCCGGCCTTGCGGGCAATGGCATAGTTAAACAGCGCCGCACGCAGGTTACCGATATGCAGCCAACCAGTGGGGCTTGGGGCGAAACGAGTCGTGGTCATGGGCATTCTCCAGTTCAGGGGCCATTGACCACGCACACCACGATTTGTCCAGTTTTGCGCACACTCACCGTCACGTGAATTGCAGAGCGCGGCGATTGCGCTAACTTCCCTAAGGTCACACCCAACAGAAAGGCCACCCCCATGAAGCTTTCACGCCGCCAAGCACTTCTTTCCGGGGCCACGCTGCCCTTGGCTGCAACCCTCCCCACATTGGCACAGGCAGACGGGCATATCACGCCCGCGCCAGTGCACAGCGATTTCAAACTTGGGGATTTCCGAGTGACCACATTGCTGGCTGGATCGCGCCCTGTCGAAAACCCGCATCAAATCTTTGGGCTCAACGTCGATGACGATACGTTCGAAACGGTCAGCACCGAAAACTTCCTCCCCACGGATGTTGCGCAATTCTTCTTCACCCCAACGGTGGTGAACACCGGGTCCGAAGTGATCTTGTTTGACACAGGCTTTACCGCAGGCGGGATCACATCCGCGCTGTCAGCCGCGGGCTACACCGCCGATGACATCACGCACGTCGTCCTCACACACATGCACGGCGATCATATCGGCGGGCTGACGGATGACGCCGGGGAGGCAACATTTGCCAACGCCGCCTATATCACGGGCCAGGCCGAATTCGACCACTGGGCCGGTGCCAACAACGACGGGTTTGATGCCAAGGTTCGCCCGCTTGCAGAAAAGATGCGCTTTATCGGCGATGGCGCATCCGTCGCCTCTGGCGTGACAAGCGTTGCGGCCTTCGGGCACACGCCGGGGCACATGACCTACATGCTGGAAAGCAGTGGCAAGCAACTGCTGCTTATGGCGGATATGGCGAACCACTATGTCTGGTCGCTGGCCTATCCTGATTGGGAAGTGCGCTTTGACATGGACAAGGAAGCGGCTGCAAAAACGCGCCGCCGGGTTTTGGGCATGTTGGCCGCGGACAAAGTGCCAATGGTCGGCTATCACATGCCATTCCCGGGGCTGGGCTATGTTTCAACGCGCGATGACGGGTTTGAATACACGCCGCACAGCTATCAGCTGCTTTAGGTCGGATTCACCGGCCACCGGGTGCGAAGGTCATCAACCCCGGCGCGGATCAGCTCGGCCAGCACATCAAGATCAACGTCCGCCAGCTTGTTGATATACAAGCAGGCCTTGCCCTTCTTGTGCTTGCCAAGCCGGTCCAGAATATGGCCGAAATCCTGATAGCCGGGCATAATATAAAGCACCTGATGGGGTTTGCGGGGGCTGAACCCCGTGGCCTGACAGGTGCCGGAATGACCGCTGTTATAGGTGTAATCATAGGACCCATAGCCAATAATCGTTGGGCCAAACTTGCGCGGGCGCCAGCCCGTGACCTGCTGAAACAGCTTGTCCAAAACAGCCGCATCCGCGCGGCGGACGGGGTGTTCCACGGCTTCAAGGAAGTCTTGGACAGATGCATCAGTAAAGGTGGTTTTATTCTCGGCCATGGGGGCAGACTACGACAAATACCCTGCCTTGAAAATGTCTAGGACGCCTTTGGGCGCACGTCCCAAACTTGCGGGTTCAAAGCGTCTTCGGGAACAAGCATGTAACCAGCTGCATGCGCGGCCTTTTCCAAACCTGCGATCACCTCACACTTGTCCAAGCGCATGGCGCGCAGATCTACCATGCGCCCGCGCAAACTGGGCTCGATCCAGCGACCCAATGGGGTTTCATTTGTCAGCGGTGGTTCAAAAGCAATGAACTTTTGAAGGCCAAGCGGATCACCAATCGCATTGCGCCAGCGGATCGTCGCAACGTCATCCCACGTCTGGCGCCTGCCCCAAATCCCGACCCAAACACCCAGTTCATCGGCACTTAGGATAACCTTTTTGCCCGTCACTTCGCGCCACGCAGCATAGCCAAACCCGGCCCCTGCTGCGGCAAAGGCCGCCAGAACCAGAACCACCCGATAATCCAATAATTCAGCGGGTGACACTTGCGCAAACGTCACAACGACCAAACCAACGACGAAGAAGCAAACCGCGCTCAGGACCGCAAGGCCAAACCAAACGCGCGGCCTTTTATAGACAACAAAAGTCGCGTCCGCGCTCAACTGTTATCCCGCCAGCGGTTCACAATCGGATAGCGGCGATCCAGCCAGAAGGCCCGGTCCGACAATCGCGTGCCGGGGGCGGACTGAAAGCGCTTGTATTCGCTGATATAAAGCAAATGCTCGACCCGTTTCACGGTGTCCCGGTCGTAGCCAGCGGCAACACACTCCGCGACCGACGCCTCACGATCTACCAACATCTCTAGAATGCCATCCAGCACATCATAGGGCGGCAACGAGTCATCATCGCGCTGATCGGGGCGCAGTTCAGCCGACGGGGGTTTATCAATAATCGCCACCGGAATGACCGTCCCCGCCGGGGCCTTCATCCACGGACGGTGATTGGCATTGCGCCAGCGGCAGGCATCAAACACGCGGGTTTTGTACATATCCTTAATCGGATTATACCCCCCCGCCATATCGCCATAGATCGTGGCATAGCCCACCGCGACCTCGGATTTATTCCCCGTCGTCAGCAGCATTTCGCCAAACTTATTGGACTGAGCCATGAGCAGAACACCCCGCAGACGCGACTGAATATTCTCTTCAGTCAGCCCCTCGTCCATCCCTTCAAAAAGGGGGGCCAAGGCCTCGGTCACCGCCGCACGCGGCCCGGCAATCGACACGGTATCGTACGCGCAGCCCAAAGCATCCACGACCGCTTGCGCATCATTTAATGAAGCTTGCGATGTATACTCTGATGGCAACATCACGCAGCGCACATTCTCAGGGCCTAATGCATCCGCCGCAATCGTGGCCACAATCGCACTATCAATCCCACCCGACAGACCCAACAGGACCTTCTTAAAGCCGGTCTTGCGCATATAATCGCGCAAGGTTTCCACCATCGCGCGATAATCCTGCTCCATCGTGTCCGGCATCACGTCTTTGGGGCCTTCAACCGCAGCCCAGCCATCACCGTCGCGGGCGAAATCAACATGAACCACCGCCTCATCAAAGACAGGCAGTTGCACGGCCAAAGCGCCGCCCCGGTTCAACACAAAAGACCCGCCATCAAACATCTGGTCGTCCTGCCCACCAACCATATTCAGGTAGACCAAAGGCACATCATTTTCGACAACGCGGGCGACCATATTGTTCATACGGATCGGAAATTTTTCACGGAAATAGGGGGAACCATTGGGAACCAACAGCACCTCGGCCCCGGTTTCAACCATGGTCTCACAGACATCAGGATACCACGCATCCTCGCAAATCGGGGACCCGATGCGGGGGCCATCTGTGACGAACGGGCCTGCAATCTCACCACGGTTGAACAGGCGGACCTCATCAAAGACGGTGAAATTAGGGAGGAAATGTTTGTCCATCCGGGCATGGATCGCACCGCCCTTCAGGATGAAATAGGAATTATGCAAGCGTTCGCCATTCAAATATGGCGCACCCACAGCCAGCATCGGGCCATCGGCGCAATCACGGGCCAAAGCTTCGACAGCCGTCACAGCATCGGCGATAAACTGACGCCGGCGAACCAGATCCTGGGTCTGGTAGCCGGTGATAAACATCTCGGGCAAGGCCACCAGATCCGCACCGGCCAACCGGCCCTGTTCCCAAGCATCGCGGGCCTTGGCAGCATTGCCTGCCAGATCACCCACAGTGGGGTTCAGTTGGGCCATGGTGAGGCGAAATTTATCAGGCATCGGCGCATCCTTAAAAGTCTGGGACTGATGTATCAGAACGACAGATAAGGGAAAGGTGATAGCGCCAACAACAACCGTTGTCAGACGGGCGGCGCTCCATTAGGGTCTGCCGCGAGGATATATCGGGGACGAACATGACAATGAAAGCATGGCCCACCGGCTTGGCAATTGCGCTTTTGATGACCACTGGGGTTGCGGCGCAGACAGTGGAAACAAAGCAGTACGATGATGGCGGCGTCTATGAAGGGACGTTCCTGAACGGCAAACAGCACGGGCAAGGCACCTACCGGCTGCCCAACGGGTATGAATACACCGGCGAATGGGTCGAAGGCGAAATTCGCGGGCTTGGCACCGCGCGCTTTCCCAACGGGTCAATCTATGAAGGCACCTTTGCGGCAGGGAAACCTGCAGGCACCGGCAAGATCACCTTCGCCGATGGCGGCACATATGAAGGCGACTGGGAAGATGGCAACATCACCGGACGCGGGATCGCGAGTTACGCCAATGGCGTTGTTTACGAAGGCGAATTCCGCAATGCCATGCACCACGGCACAGGCACCATGCGCAACCCCGGCGGCTATGAATACACCGGCCCATGGATCAATGGCGTGAAAGAAGGTGAAGGCCGGATCACCTATCCCGATGGGGCGATCTATGTGGGCGCGCTTAAGAACGGCGAACGCGACGGGCAAGGCACGCTGACGATGGCCGATGGGTTGATCTACACCGGCACATGGGTCGATGGGCAGATCGAAGGCCAAGGCAAGCTGGAACAAACCAACGGCGATGTGTTTGAAGGCGACCTGATCGCCGGGCGACGCGAAGGCACGGGCACCGTGACTTACGCGAACGGCGACACATATGTCGGCAGCTTCAAGGATGACAAGCGGCACGGCGAAGGCGTCTTCCGCGGCACCGATGGCTACGTCTACGAAGGCGAATGGGTCAATGGCCAAATCGAAGGCAACGGCACCGTGACCTACCCCGATGGGTCGGTCTATGTGGGCACATTTGCGGCTGATCTGGCCAATGGTACCGGCAAAATCACCTACCCCGATGGGTCTTCTTATGAAGGCGATTGGGAAAACGGCGTGATCAATGGCACCGGCGTGGCATCCTATGCCAACGGGCTTGTGTATGAAGGCGAATTCCTGAACGCCAAGAACCACGGCACCGGCAAGATGACCTATTCGGACGGCTACACCTATGTGGGCGAATGGACCGAAGGGCAGCGCAACGGTGCAGGCGTGGCGACCTACGCAGATGGCACCGTCTATGAAGGCGACTTCCTTGACGGGCAACGCCATGGGACCGGCACAATCACCCTGCCCGACGGGTTCACCTATGCAGGTCAGTGGGAGGCGGGCGAAATGTCCGGCGTGGGCGTTGCGACATATGCGAACGGGGATGTCTATGAAGGGGCTTTCGTGCGCGGACGCCGCCAAGGCCCCGGCACCATGCGCTATGCAACCGGGCAGGAAGCGACAGGCGAATGGGCTGATGGGGCAATCCTGAACACGGTTTCAACGCAAGAAGAATCTGAGGAAGCACCGGCAACGGCTGATAACTAGGGCCTGTGGGCATTCACCACGTCTCACCAGTTTCTGTCCAAAATTGCGCAGTGCTAGGAAAATGAGCGCTGCACTAACGGGTTAATGCAAGCGAATTTGACGACGGACTGGGCAATTTTGGCGAAACCCCGAAGGGGCGCGGCCCATTTTGCCCCTGTCTGCTCTGATTTTCGCTAACGATACCCGTATCGCTGCGCTCAAATCAGCTTGCCAGAGGTAAAATGGGACACGCGCTGGTGAGACGTGGTGAATGTCCACAGGCCCTAGACCGTTTCCCCTGCATCCATCTTTTTCAAAAACGCGTCGGCGTCAGCAATGACGGTGGCGCGTTTTTCATCCGGCATCTTGTCCCACACACGATACATCTGGCCCATGCGCGGGTTACCTTCAAAGCGGTCCCGGTGGCGATCCAGAAAATGCCAGTAAAGCAAGTTAAACGGACAGGCATCCGCCCCCGTCTTATCCTTGATCTTATAATCACAAGACTTGCAGTAATCCGACATTTTATGAATGTAGTTACCCGATGAGATATAAGGTTTACTGGCGACAATCCCGCCATCGGCAAACTGACTCATCCCGATGACATTCGGGGCCTCGACCCATTCATAAGCGTCGGCATAAACAGCCAGATACCATTCATGCACGTCATGGGGATCAATCCCGGCAAGCAACGCGAAATTCCCGGTCACCATCAGGCGCTGGATGTGATGGGCGTATGCCTCTTCTTTGGTCTGGGTGACGGCCTGCGCCATACAGGCCATCCACGTCTTTTTACCCCAATACATCCCCGGCAATTTCCGGCCGTGTTCAAGGATGTTGCGGCTGGTATACTCCGGCCCTTCCAGAAAATAGATGCCGCGCACATACTCGCGCCAGCCAATGATCTGGCGGATAAATCCTTCAGCTGCATTAATCGGCGCTTGCCCGTCTTTCCAAGCCTTTTCAACAGCTTGGCACACCTCAAGCGGGTCCAAAAGCCCTGCATTAATATAGGCCCCGACAAAGCCGTGATAAAGAAACCGCTCATCGCGCACCATCGCATCCTGAAAGTCGCCGAACAGCGGCAGACCGTGTTTGATCCAATGGGCCAAATGCTGCTTTGCCTGCGTGCTGTCTGTGGCAAACCAAAACGGGCGGAGATCGCCAAAATTGCCCCCAAACCGCGCATCAACAAGGTCCAGAACCTCGGCCACAACATCATCAATCTGAAACTGCATCGGCCCACTAAAATCCACCGATCCGGGGGCCGGTTTACGGTTGTCATGGTCATAATTCCACTGCCCCCCCGCAGGCTGATCGCCCTCCATCATCAGACCGGTCTTGCGACGCATATCGCGGTAGAAATATTCCATCCGCAACTGCTTGCGCCCGTCAGCCCAAGTTTCAAATTCCTGATGTGAGGCCAGAAATCGATCATCCTCAAATGTGGTGACCTTCAGGGGCAATTCAGCAAGCTCTGCAATCAAACGAAACTCCCCCGGTTCGGTCACTAAAACCTCGGATGCGCCAAATTCGGCGGCGCGACGCAAAAGCGCCGAAGACATGCTTTGATCCCCATCATCCAGTCGCGCATAGGCAACCCGCCACCCATCGGCCTGCAACCGGGCCGCAAACTTGCGCATCGCCGCAAACAAAAACGCGATCTTCTTGGGGTGGTGGGGGACATAAGACGCCTCGCCCATGACCTCGGCCATGACAACAACGTCCGTCTCTTTATCCGCCGCCTTCAACGCCGCGACACCCGGCGACAACTGGTCGCCCAACACCAAAACCAACTTCACCATGGAATTTCACTCCCGTCATAGGCAAAGAAGCCGCCCGATTGTTCGGGCGATACCCCCCGCATAACACCCAACAAATCCCGCGCCGCCTGCGCCGCAGGCACGGTCTTATGGCGCCCCGCATAGTCGGCAGTAAACGGCGTCTCCACCGTGCCGGGATGCAAGGCCACCACCACCGACTGCTTATGTGACCGCCCCAGTTCAATCGCCGCACCATGCACGATCTGGTTCAACGCAGCCTTGGATGCACGATAAGAATACCAGCCACCAATCTGATTATCGCCAATCGACCCAACCCGCGCGGATAACACAGCACAGACCCCCGGCGCATCCTTCGCCAAAAGCCGCCCCACATGGCGCAACACCAACGCAGGCCCCACCGCATTCACCGCAAAAACACGCGCCATTTCATCCGCCGCCAAAGCCGACAACGCCTTCTCAGGCGTGCCAAGGACGCCCACCGCGACAAAGACCAGATCAAACGGGCCTTCAATCGCGCCCAAAACGCGATCAACTGACGCCGCATCTGTCACTTCCAACCCATCGCCTGACCGCGACAGCCGCGTCACCGCAACCCCGTCGGCCTCCAAAACCTCACACACCGCCCGGCCAATGCCACCCGACGCCCCAATCACCAATGCATTTTTCATGAAGAACGACCTAACGCACAGGCGTGACTCTTCCACCTCGCTTTGTGGAAAAATACGCGCGCGGCAGGCATTCGGCACTTTTCAATCAGAACAACGCCAGTATAGTGCAGCGCATGTGTAACGCGACCATCAGCCTCGCCCTACTCCTTAGCCGCCTCTGAGCGTGCCATTTGGCGCGACCGCTCAGAGGGGACGACGCGCCATAATGACAACGCTAAGGAACACATAAAATGACCAACCATGTCTTGATCTTCGACACAACGCTGCGCGACGGTGAACAATCCCCCGGCGCAACCATGACGCACGCCGAGAAACTGGAAATCGCCGAAATGCTCGACGATATGGGCGTCGATATTATCGAAGCAGGCTTTCCCATCGCCTCGGAAGGCGACTTTGCTGCCGTTACCGAAATCGCGAAAGCGGCCAAGAACTCCACGATCTGCGGCCTCTCTCGCGCGAATTTCAAAGATATCGACCGCTGCTGGGAGGCTGTGAAGCACGCGAAATCCCCGCGTA
>CAYPVL010000061.1:0-20681 GCA_964414165.1 uncultured Cognatiyoonia sp. | reverse complement strand
GAACAGACAGCGCAAACTGGAAAAGGCAGGTGTCTAGGAAACTAGGGGCACCTCAGTCATACCTTCTTTGCGCCATTCACGTTCTAGCGTCTGAGCTGTCTACGCAGCGATTTGGGTCGGCAGGTGCTGGCCTAGAAGATGAACATGGTGCTATCTACATCCTGCGCGAATTCTAGCTGATCTAGGTCCGCGCCAAAGATGCGCACCACATCCGTACTGATACCATCAATATCGCTGACCAGATGGGTCGCGCTGCCCTTCTTGATAAGTTCAAATGCGATCTCAGACGACGCACCTTCAAGACCAGCCAGTTGAATCCGATCCCCTTCAGATGCACTGAAATCCCGGATCACATCAAGTTCGGCTGTTTCATGGATGTTAAGGACAAAGGTGTCAGCACCAGCGCCACCCTTCATCTTGTCGCGCCCGGCACCACTGTAAAGAACATCGTCGCCGCGGCCACCCGAAAGCAGATCATCGCCGTCACCGCCGTATAGAAGGTCATTTCCATTGCCGCCAAAAAGCAGGTCATGGCCGTCTTCGCCGTAAAGGAAATCATCGTCCTTCTCGCCCTTGAGCTTGTCCCGACCGGCACCACCATAGACAATGTCATCACCAGATCGCGCATTGATTGCATCGTCTCCAGCTTTGGCATAGATGATTTCAGCCTCATTCCCTGTCCGCAGCTTATCGGACTTATCAGTTCCGCTGACGCGCTTGTGGTCAACAACAGGTTCGGTGCTTGGTTCAGGGTCTTCAAGGATAGGGTCGGCCACCGGGGTTTCGCTGACCAGCTCTTCCTCGTCGACCGGGGGGGGTGTTTGTTGATTTGTCTCAGGCGCGGGTTGGTCGCCACCAAAGAAATTGGCGACTTGGGCAAAAGAATAAGATACATCCGCGAATTTATAGAGCTCAATCCCGGCCACGGCACTATAGCTTTGCGCGATGAAGCCAAGCATGAACGTACCCGCTGAAGTGAAGTACCCAGAAACGGACGAAAACATCCCGTCCACAAGCAAAGTATCCTGCCCGGCACCCCCATCAAGGTAATCCTGACCTGCGCCAAGATATAATTGATCATTGCCGCGCCCGCCGATCAGTCGGTTGTCTAATGCATTTCCGATCAGGATATCATCGCCGTCGCCAGTATAGGCATTCTCAATTTCAAGGGCGGATCGCAGATCCAACTGTATGCCCGCGATAGATGTATCGGTCCGGCCTGACAAATCAATCACTGTATCTGAAGTGATCGCACTGGCATTGATCGTATCATCACCACCATCAGTGTCGTTCAGAACATGGCGCGCGGCCATGTCCGTATCAGAATAGAGGGTGCCGAATTCATCGGTGTAGACGTAAACATCGTCTTCAAGCGCTTGGTCTGATCCATGAACGACAAGCTTCACGCTTTCAATCTCGGCATTCATCGCGTCACCGTTTTTGTCCTTGGCATCCGGATCACGATTGAAGACGTCCACCATCCAAGTGCCTTTTGCCATCTCGCCCATTGTCGAAACCGAACTTAATGCAAAATCACGAATGCTTCCGGCCCGGCCGTCTGCGGGCAGATCATAGACAAGACGAACAGATGTTCCGTCTGGGCTTGTCAGATAAATATCAAGGTCGGCTGTGTTGAGCCAACGAAAATCAAGCGAAACTTGCACATGCTCGACCATCATGTCGTCCGTCACTTCAAAGTCGATGGCAATGTGATCATTTTCGCCTGCGATCATCATCGCTTCGACGTCTTGCTCAAGCGTGAAGGTCGCGCGGTTGGCAAGGGTCGATTGCACGTCCCACGTTTCGGCCAAACGAACGGCATCGTGCGCATTCACAAAGCCAAAGCCGAATGCATCACTATGGTGCATGCCTCCCCCGTTGTGATGTGCAGCACCGTTGTACTGCCAGCCATCCCCGTGCAAGGCCTCATCCGTAAGCCCCTCGCGTCGCGCGGATAAGGCCAGAATTTTCTGGATATCCCGGTAGCCCAGATCTGGGTTCGCTTCGAGCATTAGCGCAATCACTGCACTTACAGCGGGTGCCGCAAATGACGTTCCGGCCACCTCTTCAAAGCGCCCCTTCAGATCTGTCGTATAGACATCCCGCCCAGGTGCTGAAACAAGAACATTCGCGCCAAGACTTGTGAAAGCAGATGGGTTTCCGTCGGCATCGACCGCACCAACTGCAATTGTCATCGGTGAGTTTTGCATATTGTGGTAATTCGACGAACTTGTCGGACCGGCATTTCCAGCCGCAAATACCACCGAGGTGCCCAGTCCATCCCTGCCGTTTGTGACAAGATTATCCAATGCATCTTCAAAATCGCGATAATTGCTTTTGGCAAAATTGTCTTCGAAATTCTTACTGAAGGTCCAGCTGTTGTTCAGAACATCCACATTCTGGGCAGACTGTAAGGCCGCGAGGGCCTGCTGAATGACCGCATCGCTTGAATAGTCCATCGCTAGTCCGACAAGCGTGGCTTCTGACGCAATACCGACACTTCCAATGCCATTGTTACCTTCAGCTGAAATAACCCCAGCGACCATCGTACCATGCGGGTTCGGTAACGCATCTTGGTCAATTGTGACTTTGGCCGTATCAGCGCCAAAATCGTAGTCAAGTGACAGTTCATAGGCGCGCGCAAGGTCATCATGCGTAAAGTCGATTTGTGAATCGATAACACCAACCTTCACGCCGTTTCCCAAATAGTCTTCCCAGACAGATTCAACATCTATCTTTAAATCCGATGATCCCTTTTCGTAAAACCAACTCTTTTTCAGGCGGGGGTCGCTGTAGACTAGATTCGTAATATCGCTTTTCTGAAGCGTTGGGGAAATTGGCATAGATAAACCTCGATCAAGTGCAGAAGCACAGGAGATAATTGACGAGCCGCCGAAGCAGTAATTTCAATTTGGACTTGGGCGCGGGGCAGCACGCAGTGAGCAGACATAGATAATGTCCTTAGAAACGCTTCGAAATTGGACGTAAGTGTGGCAACAACCAGAGAACACGAAGGCATATACCCCCGGATTCCTTTAAAAATGCCTAATCGGCATTCTTTTGCCGATGTCAGAAAACACAAATCGGTCGTGATTAGGAAAGTAGCATGCAGCTATTCAGGTCGAACCAGTCAGAAAATGCCAAAACGACCGAAGCGCCCTGCCAATTATTGCAGAATGTGAAAAGGTATCATGCGTGGATCCCGTACTAGGAAGCCGAGATATTCGTAGATTGATGTGCGCCAATTGCATCAAGCGCATCCAATATACCGTTCTGGAAACAAGCCTCTGAGAAAGCTGCTGCTCTCGCTACGCATTTTTCCGGGCCGGCCTTGGAAAGCGGGCTTGCTTCAAACCGTTCGACCGCCCCAATCAGACTGTTTACATCTTGGTCCTGAAAGAACAGCCCAGTCTGGCCATCAACAACACTATCCAGAACGCCGCCGCGCCCATAGCCTATCACAGGTCGCCCAGAGGCCATCACTTCAACCGGTACAATCCCAAAATCTTCCTCGCCGGGGAAGATCAATGCCTTGCAACGTGCCATATGCTGCTTAAGGCTCTCAAACGGAACCTTTCCCAAGAACTGTGTCTTTGGACCAGCCTTGGTGGATAAGGCTCGCACCATTTTATCCGGGCCACCAATCACGATGAGTGGTTTATCCATCTGTCGAAACGCCTCAATCGCCAGATCTGGGCGTTTGTAGCCGACCAATTCGCCTGCAAGCAGGTAATAGTCTTCCAATTCGTCCTGCAAGACAGGGGCAAACTGCTCTACCGCTACAGGCGGATGCACCACGCGCGATGGCCTTCTCCAGTATTTCTGAATACGCGCCGCAACGTGATGTGAGTTGGCGACAAACCCATCAACCCGCGCTGCAGATGTCACATCCCATTGACGCAACTTATGCGTCAGATGCGGCATCATCAGACGCGACAAAAGGCCAGTTTGGGAATGATATAAATGATACTGATCCCATAGATATCGCATGGGCGAGTGGCAGTAGCAAAGGTGCAGCGCATGCGGCGGTACGATCACTCCTTTGGCTGGGCCAGACTCAGACGAGATCACTAGATCATAGCCAGTAAGATCAATTTCCTCCAATGCGCGCGGCATGAACGGCAGGTACTTCTGGTACATCTTGACGGGAAAAGGAAATTGACTGATCCGAGTCGTCTGAATGCGGTGGGATTTGATAAGATCACTGACATTGTCCCGATCTACGACATGCGTAAATATGTCAGCCTGCGGAAACATCCGGCAGAGAGATTCAATAACCTTCTCCCCGCCTCTCATCCCAACAAGCCAGTAGTGGATGATCGCAACCTTCTTGTCGCGATAGCGATTGCTTTGGGCCTGTATCGTTCCGCTTGCCTTTTGTAGGTTCATCAAATGCTACTCCGCCATGCCTGGGTTGACCTGAACAATGAGGGTGTCCCCAGGCATCAAAACTGTATCGGGCATGATGCCTTCCGTGCCACTTCGTCCCGCGCGCGCGCTCACAATTGAAAACGCGACATCAATCTCATCGGACGCCAGCAGTGTTCCCATATTGTCTCCGGCCAATACTGCTTGCTGTTCAAGCGACCGGCCGTACCGAAGTGTTAATTCGTCCAAACTGGTGCGGGCCGTTCGCAACGCGGCCAAGGTTTCCTCTCGACTGTTGGTAAGAAAGCGGGCTTGGGCAAGCCGCGTCTGAGAAATCAATTGCTTCAGATCAAATTGCGCAATTTCGATTGAGAGAACCCGATCGCGCGCATTCGCTTCGGCCTGTTCAGCCTGAGTCAATCGATCCTGCAACAAAAGCCCGCGCTCTTGTAAATCACGCGCGTTGGCTAAGTTCTCCAAAAGAGAATTCGCAAGCACCCGCTGATTATCAAGGCGTGATTGGAGCAGGTTGTTTTGCTCTTCATAAGACTCGAGCTCTTCATCCCACATCTCGATAAGGGCTTTTCGTCGGCTTTGGCTGGCCTCAAGAAACTCTGACTCAAATGCTTGAAGGCGCTGTAATTCACTTTGGTCCAATACCGGAATCATAGCCAAAAGCGCGCCATTGGTTGTAAATGTGCTTTCCTCGGCCAGTTCTGCTTGAAGACGCGATACAAGGACGACGGTCTGCATGATCTCTAAGTTCAACAAACGAAGCTGCCATTCGTTTTCAATAATCGCCCGATCAAGATCAAGACGGTTGGTTCCCAGAATCTGGGTACCCCCTGTGACACCAAGGGCCGCGGCAACTGTCATGCGTGGAATGTAGTCAACAAGCCCGGGGGCGGTCACATCTCCTGCAATCACAACAGGTGCGTATGCGCTGATCGACACAACCGCATCCGCCGCAAGATAGTCACCGTTTCCAAGAATGGCGGCTTCAATTTGCGTCTCAACCTCGTCAAGTGTGCGCCCCGCGACTGCGACCGCACCAGCCAACGGCACTCGGACTTGTCCATCAATATCAACTTGTGTGGTGTAGTTTGCCTCGAAGGTTGCAAGATCAATGATCAAGACATCCCCTGAAACAAGACGATATTGCTCGGCAATGGCTGTCGTTGGAAAGATCAACGCACAGACCAACGCACCTATGGCGATTTTACGCATAGTATCCATCACCCGAGATACCCAGCTCGCCTTCTTCATCCTTGACGTTGACCATGGTCATCACCAAAGCAAGCGATCGCACACCTCTTAGCATTTTTAAGGTTTCAAACACCGCAGCCCGTTTGGTTGAACCCTGACGGACAAGCAAGATTGACTTGTCGACCTCACGCACCAATGCCAATCCATCCGACACCAATAACAATGGGGGCGTATCAATGATGACGGTATCGTATGACGCCTTTGCCTGCTGGATTAGTCTGGTAATTTGTCCTTGCGACAATACGTCAGATAAGTTGGACACAGTGCGCCGGGTCGAGATCAGATCAAAATTGTTCTCTGCTTTTGAATAAATGGTGTCATCAAAACTGCAATTCCCATCCAAATAATCCAACAGATCGCCATTGGGAGGATTGTAAGAAACCTCATGATGATTGCCTGTTTTACGCGCATCCATATCAATAACCAACGCCCGGCGGCGGCTGTTTCCTTCAAGATGGGCCAAAGCAAAACTCATCGTTGTTTTACCTTCATCCTGTATTGACGATGTGACAAGTATACTCAGCGGTTCACTTTGATCGGGGCGTGCGTGCAAAGTGTCCCGTATCTGCCTAAGTCGTTCTATATATTTCTGATTAGGATCCCGATTGAAAGATCGCAGCATTGATTTGACGTTACGCCAGCGACCCTTTCCAAGCGATCCGATCACAGCCAAACCGGTCGTTCTTTCAAGTTCCACAACGCGGCGGAAGGTGCTGCGGGAAACAGCAAGGATGTAGGCAAGAGCGATCCCCAGTGACAGCCCGACTGCGGCCCCAAAGCCGGCCACAAGTGTTGGACGGGGTGCAGAAGGGGCACCGGGTATAATTGCGCGTTCAACAAGCCGTATCGACGGACCCGACAATTCCTGTAGGGCTTGGGTTTCGCTTAACCGTGCAAGCGTTGCTTCATAGCTTGAACGGGCCACATCGGCCTCACGCTCTAGCTGGCGAAGCTCAACCGATTGGCGCGCAATATCTGCCGAGCGGGCCTCGACCTCTGCAAGACTGGCAAGAAGGGATTGCTCACTGATGCGGGCAACCCTGACTTCGTTCTGCATGATACCAACGATCTTTTCCACCTCAGCACTCAGCTCAAGATCAATAAGCGCAATCTCAGCGGCAATGCGTTGGCGATCCGGGTGCTCTGGTCCATAGCGTGTCGCGCGCTCCGCATCGCTTCGCTCAAGCTGTGATTTTTGATCGCGCAGAGAGACGACAAAGGGTGACGTCAACACTTCGGCCGCTGACTTGATGCCCGATGTTTCAATCAAGGACGTAATCTGAGAGAACCGCGCTTCGACCCCTGCCAGATTTGCCCGTGCAACAGCGATTTGCGTGCTCAAGTCCTGCATTTGCTGGGCCATACTTTCTTGCGAAAAGCGACCCAGTTCAAGTTGGCGAAGTCTGAAATCCTCTACTTTTTCCTCTGCAATTTCCAGGTCAAGACGCATCTGCAGCACCCGGTTTTCTAACAGGCCAGATGCATCTTGTAATGTCCCTGTGCGCCGCTCTACCTGTGCAGCGATATATTCTGTCACAACCGCATTGGACAAAAGCATTGATAGCTCTGGATCGGACGTCTCAACGGACACTGAAATCAGATAAGATTGCCCATCGCGCCTGACCGTCATGCTTTCCCGCAGACCCCCAAGCAGTCGGCGGGCAAGTCTTTCTTCTTCGCTTAAAAGCATCCGCAATTCCGTGTGCGCGTCCGCGTTTTGCATATCCCCGGGATCACCGCCCAAAAGGCTGACCACAGTATCCTTTATGGAACCAATGGACTGACGCAGCCGGGTTCCAAGCGAAGGCGGCTGAAGTGCGGGATCAATAGGTGATAGGCGCTTGGGATCAAACGAGGCGATGACCCGCTCCAATAGAATATTCGATCTGAGAACTGCGGTTTCCGTATCAAGAAGAAGGTTGTTCACATTTGTCTCTGAAACAACATCATCAAATGAAAATACCTGAACAGACCGAGGATCCAACATGATGGCGGACCGGGACGTGTATTGCGGCGTGACCTGAGACACCAAAACATATCCAATCAATCCCCCCAAAATGGCGCAAAGCGCAATGATAGCCTTGCGGCGCCAAATATCTGAAAAGACCGTCCAAATATCGACAGTGTCGTCATCTAATCCAACTGGTAGGTTCGAAGAAATTCTTGACATTAATTTATCTTTCGTACCGAAATCACGGCAAAATATGCTTAGAAAGGGCAAACTCAAAAGTCCACTAGAGCCCCGATCTTGGATCTGTTGATCTCGCGGAGTCCCAATGTAGCGGCGCGGCCTGCACAGTTTTTAGGCAAGCGCACGGTTTACGTGCTAATGATGCTCCTTCAACTTAGGCGCGGGCATAGACATCCTCGTAGCGGATAATATCGTCTTCCCCCAAATAACTTCCTGTTTGTACTTCAATCAGTACCATCGGCACTTTACCCGGATTTTCCATGCGATGAACGGCACCCAGCGGAATGTAGACCGACTGGTTCTCACTTATTAACGTGACGTTGTCGTCTACCGTAACCTTAGCCGTGCCCTCTACGACGATCCAATGTTCAGACCGATGATGATGGCTTTGCAGGCTAAGCGCAGCACCGGGGTGCACGACAATACGCTTGACCTGAAACCGGTCGCCAATCACTAAACTTTCAAACCAGCCCCAAGGCCTGTGATCCTTTGGAAATGCCTCAGCTTGCTTTGCCTGCTTCTTTTTCAGCGCAGCCACAGCCTTTTTCACATCCTGGGCCCGGCTGACATCGGCAACAAGAACGGCATCTGGCATAGCGACGGTCACGATATTCTGCAGTCCGATCCCGACGACTTCCATGCGAACATCCTCCGACCGCAAAAGTGTATTGTGGCAATCGATTGCTGTCGCCTTGCCCGACGTTGCCACACCGAATTCGTCGCATGCAGACCCGCGCCAAACCGCGTCCCAACCACCAAGATCAGACCAAGCGGTAGAAAGGGGCACGACGGTTAAGTTGTCCGCCTTTTCCATCACGGCATAATCTAGGGATGTTTCTTCCGCCCGGCCCCAAGCGTCAGGGGCAAGACGCAAAAAACCCAAATCATGCTTTCCGTCATCAATTGACGTCTGCACCGGCTCTAGCATAGTCGGTGCATTTGCCTTGAATGCGCGGATTATGGTTTCAGCTGCGAACAGGAAAATGCCAGCGTTCCAAAGATAATTTCCAGCGTCTAGCATCTTTTTGGCTGTATCGGCATCCGGCTTTTCAACAAACCGGGTCAAAGGCATTGGATCACGTCCAACCGCTTGTTCAAGTTCCAGATAGCCATAACCGGTTTCTGCATGTGTTGGATGAACACCAAACGTCACGATCTGACCGGCCTTGGCGGCAGGCACGCCGGTGGCAACTGCGGCGCGGAACGCTTCAGCGTCGGGCATCACATGATCAGATGCGGCGATCAGCATCAGCGCTGTGGGATCAGTTTTAGCCTGCCATAACGCAGCCGCCAAAACAGCAGGGGCCGTATTGCGCCCCTCAGGTTCAATCAAAATCGCAGCAGGGTCCACACCAACCTCGGCCAGTTGCTCGGTCACAATGAACCTAAAATCTGAATTGGTAAGTACCAATGGGGCAGCATAGCCCTCACCAGACAAACGGGTCACAGATGCCTGAAACAGCGTGGTCTCACCCACGAGAGGAACAAATTGCTTTGGATAGCTCTTACGCGAAAGGGGCCAAAGTCGTGTGCCAGAGCCGCCACACAACAGAACAGGGGTAATCATACTCATCGAAAAACGCCTTAAATCAAAAAAATCGATACAAATTATACACTATTGTTATATCGACATCTTTACTGAACGCAAAGACCTGATCAAGATTTCTTCGTTTGGCTCGAGACCTTTGTTGTTTGCGATGGTCACCGCATACAAGATTGCTGGCTTAAGCCCATCCCAAACCGTTGAAGTGAACCTCTGATCACAAAGCACCGGGTCGTTACAGGCGAAATTAAAATGACAGTCTTACTCGCAGTTTTGCGCGTCCTACCCCGCCCAAAGTGCTGTGTCGGGATGGAACTGTGACCAGGCAAACCAGAACGCCTGATGGCTGCCAAGGTCGGCACCATTTGTTCCAACCGCGCGCAGACCGCCGGCGTCAAGTTCAAGCTGTACGCCGTCAAACACCACGGCCTGCCCTGCTGTCAACGCCGCCACAGCCGTGGCGCGCACGAATGCAACGGGCCTTCCGTTTGGTGTCATCACCCCAACCACGTCCTCATGCACCCCAAGGCGCGGGTCCACATCGCCAACCGGGAAGATCGGCCCATTCGCATCCCGCGTTTCCCGCAGATTGAAATCGCGCCCAAGGGCAAGTTCTTCGATCAGCACAGTTGTGGCAGGATAGGTCCTGCGCCATGTGCCCCAGTCAGATGTGATGACAGTGGCCTGTTCAAGTTCAAGCCCGATCTTGGCCAAAGGTCCAGTGACCGCTTTGCCAAGGAACGTATCAAAAACTGACTGTGTTTCGATATCATACATCACTTTGTTTGACCGGATCAGCAAACCCGAAGTGCGCAGGATGGGCCGCTTAACCCCCGCCGGAAGCTGGTCTGTGTAGAACGCCTGCGCAGCACCACAAAGCGTGCAATAAGGAATCCCCAGATCGCGCCCGCCCAGCGTGTCATTGACCATCTCGCGGATTTCCATGATCCGGCGCGGATAGGCGCGCGCCTCGCCGTTGATCACGATCCCAAAGATGATGTCATCGTCGCGTAGCCACGTCGCCTCGGCTGCTGTGCTGACCTTGGGATTATCCGCTGCGGGGATGCAATTACAAATCTCATCCGTGGTATCATAGGGCCGGTCGTCAATGTTTACGCCGCCCCAATCCACAAGATGCCAAGCGATATCACCTTCGGCAAAAATCGCCTCCCAGTTGGGGATGTAATTCGTGAAAATCCTGCGCTTATGCGCAAGGTAACCCGGATAGGCCGGCATATCCCAGGCCATCATCTTGTTAATAACGTCACTGCGCTGCCGCGCCCCGGAAAAAGGTGTGTCCAGCAAGGTCGAGATGGTGCGTGTCAATTCCGCATTGAACTCAGGCCGCCATGCAAAGCGCTGCATATCGGTCAGCAACCAACCAAGCCGGGGGTCTTTTGCAGCCCCGATCACCTCAAAGGCGGCAGTATCGGCGGGGTTCCAATCGGATTGATTGGTCGCCACATTCAGCACCTGCTTGATCGCGTCGGTCAGTTCGCTGTCCAGCGCGCCATCCGGCACCGCAGGCCGTTCGCCAAATTCGGCAATGACGTAATCAGGCAAAGGCGCAAGGCTTTGCGCCCCGGCCCCGATGGATGACAGACAAAGCGCGACAACGGCAGCGATAAGATTGCGAAACATGATGACCTCGGTTTTGCAGTATGTGTCGCGCACGCTAACCCGGAAAATCCACACAGGCCCGTCACGATGGCGTTATGCCACCTGCAAGAACTTATTTTGAATGGGCCGCACAGCCGAATAGGTCACAACATGGCACGGAAAGGACCATGATTTCACCAGTCGGTCTCGCTACTGCCATAATAGAAGGTTAAGGTAGCCCCAAATCGGATGACCCGTTTTGACGGATGCACTAAATACAAGAGACTTTCCCATGACGATTACCCCTGTTCTACTCTGTGGCGGCTCTGGCACGCGGCTTTGGCCTTTGTCCCGGAAAAGCTATCCTAAGCAATTTGTCCCTTTGATCGGCGATCAGACGCTGTTTCAGGCGACAGCCGGGCGCCTGACTGGCAAAGGTTTTGCTGCCCCGCTTGTTCTGACCAATTCCGACTTTCGATTTATGGTCACCGAACAATTGGTGGAATGTGGCATTGATCCGGGCGCAATCCTGATCGAACCCGAAGGGCGCAACACTGCCCCCGCCGTTCTGGCCGCCGCCCTTTGGCTTGCAAAAAGCGACCCCGATGCCTTGATGCTGGTGTCCCCTTCTGATCACGTCATCCCCAACACCGATGCGTTTCTGGAGGCCATCAAAGTCGCGGAAGAGGCCGCGCGCGCGGGCCAAATTGTGACCTTCGGCATCACGCCCACGCATCCTGAAACCGGCTATGGGTATCTTGAACTGAAAGGTGCGGTTGAGAACGGCAAAGCGATTGCTTTGAAGCAATTCGTCGAAAAGCCCGATGCGGCCACTGCTGAAACACTTGTGGCCAGCGGTAAACACCTTTGGAACGCGGGGATATTCCTGTTCTCGGTCAAAACGATCATCGCTGCGTTCAAAGCCCACGCCCCTGCCCTTCTAGAGCCCGTCGGTGCCGCAGTGGATGGTGCCAAAGCCGATCTTGGGTTCCTGCGCCTCGCGCCGGATGCTTGGGGCAAGGCTGATGATATCTCGATCGACTATGCTGTGATGGAACGCGCCGACAATCTGTCTGTCGTGCCATATGCTGGCGGCTGGTCCGACCTTGGCGGATGGGACGCGGTTTGGCGCGAAACCGAACAGGACACGCGCGGTGTGGCCCTTGCCGGGCCTGCCACAGCGATTGATTGCGATGACACGCTGCTACGCTCCGAAGATGAACGTGTGCAGATCGTCGGCATCGGCCTGCAAAACATCATCGCCGTTGCGATGCCCGACGCGGTGCTTGTGGCGGATGCAAACCGGGCGCAGGACGTGAAACTTGCGGTCTCGGCGCTGAAACAAAAGAAGGCCGTTCAGGCCGAAGCTTTCCCCAAAGATCACCGTCCCTGGGGCTGGTTCGAAAGCCTCGTGATCGGGGATCGCTTCCAAGTGAAGCGGATCGTCGTACACCCCGGTGCAGCACTATCCCTGCAAAGCCACCACCACCGGTCCGAACACTGGATCGTCGTGGAAGGCACTGCCAAAGTCACCGTGGACGAAGACGTCAAACTGGTCAGCGAAAACCAATCCGTCTACATCCCGCTTGGCGCCGTGCACCGCATGGAAAACCCCGGCAAAGTGCCGATGGTGCTGATCGAGGTGCAAACCGGCAGCTACCTCGGTGAAGACGACATCATCCGCTACGAAGATGTCTACGCACGCGATTGATCACAGCAGGCCGTGCCCTACCTCATAGGGCATGGTCGACAACCGCCCCCTCCCCGTTCCTGCCAGCCGTGCCGCGCGCCTGACGCGCCTTGGGTCGATGACGGCTGGCATTGCGGGAAACATGGCGCTTGGGGGCATGGCACAGCTGTCCCGGGGCAAGCGGCCCGCCATGCGCGATTTGCTGCTAACACCTGCGAACATCGGGCGGATCACCAATGAGCTTGCGAAAATGCGCGGGGCCGCGATGAAAATCGGGCAGCTGATGTCGATGGACACCGGCGACGTGCTCCCGCCTGAGTTGGCGCAAATCATGGGACGGCTGCGGGAAGATGCGCACTTCATGCCACCTGCACAACTCAAACAAGTGCTGAACGCAGAATGGCCCAAGGGCTGGCTGGGACAATTCCAGAAAATCGACGTGCGGCCTATTGCGGCGGCCTCTATCGGGCAGGTGCACCGGGCGCAAACCAAAGACGGGCGGGATCTGGCAATCAAAGTGCAATACCCCGGCGTTGCGCAAAGCATCGACAGCGATGTAGCGAACGTGGGGGCGCTGATGAAGATGTCCGGGCTCATGCCCAAAGGGTTCGACGCAGCACCCTATTTAAAAGCGGCCAAGGAACAACTTCACGAGGAAACGGATTATTTACGTGAGGGGGCCTGCCTTGCGCAGTTCGGTACGCTACTAGGCAGTGACCATAGGTTCAAAATCCCCAAGTTAGAGTCTGATTGGTCCACCCAAAACATCCTTGCCATGACATTTGTCGAAGGCATTCCCATCGAGGACACGCTCGACCTTGACCAAAACACCCGCAACAAGATCGCGACCGATCTGATCGATCTATTGCTGCAGGAATTGTTCGACTTTAGAATCATGCAAACAGACCCTAATTTCGCAAATTACCGCTATGATCCGATTGATGGTAAAATTGTCCTGCTCGACTTCGGGGCCACGCGCACCATCGACACCAAGATAGCGGACCAATACCGAACGCTGATCAAAGCGGGGCTTGCCGGTGACCGGGACAGCTTGCGCAGTACCGCACTGGATATCGGCTTCTTTGACAGTACTTCGGCCGCGCATCACCAAGGGATTATCCTTGATATGATGGGTCTGGTCTTCGACACACTGCAAGACCCCTACAACTTCAACGATCCCAAGCTAACGCAAGATATGCAGCGTCTTGGGATGGTGCTGGGCGACGAAGGCTTCGTGCCTCCTGCCCTTCCCATCGACGTGCTTTACCTGCAACGCAAATTCGGCGGAATGTTCTTGCTGGCGGCAAGGCTGCAAGCGGAACTGCCCGTGCGTCGCATGCTGACAGCATGGATCAATCGATAGAGCGTGGCAAAAAGAGGTTGAGTTTGGGCAGAACGCCCTGCCCTACTTCTTTTTCAATTGATACTTCAGAACGACTTTCGCCAGCTCAACCAGCATCGCGTCCAAATGGTCATCGCCAACCAACGCCTTGTCGATCTGAACGCTAAATCCGCGATCAATCGGCTTTGTCTTCATTGGAATCCCCCGCACGTCATAGCGCTGTGGCACATCGCCGGTCAGGTCGGGTGGCAGCAAAGGCTTCAGGCGCTCACCCCGATTTAACTTAGGGATCATCGCGCGATAGGCCCGCTTGGGGGTATTAGCGATATCTACTTGTGCAAGGATTTGCCGTCGGAATTCTACGCATGACAAACCAAGCGACACATCGCCCTGCGACACGCCCAATCGCGTCGCGATATCCTGCTGGGACATGTCACGCAGACCCTGTGCAAGGACCCCGATAGATACCAGTTCTTCAAACCCGTTCAGATCGCGGCGCATGGTGTTTTCGTGAAACCGCTCTTCAAGGTCTGCCTGCATCTGATCAGCTTCGGGCAAAGCGATAATCGCGTTGACCTTAATGCCAAGGCTGCGGCAGGCTTCTAATCTGCGACGGCCAGATTGAATGATAAAATTATCGTTCGTTTTCAAGGGATTATCTGAATCTGGGCGCCAATCTGCGCTTTCGGGGCGCACGCGGATAGGCTGCTTCTGCCCCCGGCGCTTTATATTGGCGACAAGCGTTTGAAAATCTTCGTCTTTTTCCCAATCTGTCAGGCGATCTGTTCCAACCTTATCGACCACTTGATCAACATCCAAAGCAATGGCAACCATCCCGGCTGTAATTCCTTCAAGAAGGGACCCATTTGCCTCTTCAATCCGTTGCTTCATCATGTTCATCGCAGATCCGCCCCACATCCCGCCAAGCTGGGGCTTAGGACCTTTTTCAGTCTCTAAAGGGGGGGTTAGACCCTCATCTTCGGGGTTTACATTCAGTTTGCGCGTGCGTGCCATCAGCCCCAACGCTCCTCTATGAATTGTTTTGCAAATCCGCGCGTGGGCAACTCTGGCCAAATTCGTTCGACCAAAGCATCATTCACAGCGTTCGCGTTTGCCATGAAAGCCTGCGCCGAAACACGGCGGGTCTTCGGGGGAAGATATTCATAAATGCTCTTATATTCCTCCGCCGCATTCGCAATCGCGTCTGACCGATTATACCATACCTGCAAAACGTCGCGCGGTGCCTTGCGATACAGGTCCAGAATTTGGTCGGTATCCTGGTTATTCTGCTCTTGCACAATCGTCGGAAGCACCATGTGGGCCCCTGCCCCTATCTCAAGGTCGGACTCAAACCCCATGATAAATTCCATGTATTCCCCAATGTTAGACACGTATGTCGCCAGCGTCGCAAGGTCAAAACCCTTCATCGTTTGCGGGATAACGACGTTATCCGCAGCGATTAAACCGTTCAGCTGCATCAACGTCAAAGACGGCTGCTGATCAATGACGATCACATCAACCGTTTCATCAAGCGCCGTTGCGTATGCTGCAGCATCGAAATCGCCACGATCGTTGCGCAATTCATGCAATTCAGTCTGCGGCCCATTTCCACGATCCCATGTCGCAATGGCATCGCGCAGAACGCGATACACAGGCGTCTTGGTCTGTTGGGACATAAAAAATAGACTGATATCACCATTCTGGATATTCGCCCCACCTGGAATAAGCTTGATCCCCGGCCATGGCGTGGGTCGCCAAATAGCGTTCAATTCAGTAGCGCTACGGCTTGCAACACTGTTTGCAGTAGGGTCGTCAACTCCCATAAAATCGGCCAAGGTTGGCGTGTCCGGCGCAAACAACGGCAGATCGTCATCAGCGAAATAAAGACTAACCGTCGCCTGTGGATCAGCATCAATAACCCCGACACGAAGACCATAGTGAAGGTTTATGTATTGAGCGAAGTGGGCAGCGCTAAGTGATTTGCCTGTTCCACCTTTCTGCGCACCGAAGGTGACAACTTTGACCGGCTGGTTTTTCCTGCGCCAATGCAAATAGGGGCGCTTTGCCGCAGGGTTCGATCCGATGATCGCCCGGATAAGCATAATTTCAGACGGCGAAAACGTACGGGCTCGCCCTTGTTTTTGACCTTCGGGAAAGGCCCCATCTTCGGCTGAAATTCGGGTAAGGTAAGTTGTATCGACACCCAAAAGTGCAGCCACCTCGACCATCGAAAATCGACGCGCAACCCGTGTTCGCAGCGTAAGGTCGCGCTGCAACTTGGTATTTACCGTGCTCATGACGCGGGTCATGTTGCGGATGAATTGCTCGAATTGACCGTATGCCATCAGATTATATCCATGGATATAACAGACGCGAGCATCATGCTGCGACCTGTTTGCTATGGATTACAGAACCGAAATCGGCACGAGGACGCAAGCTGTTTTGAAGCACATCCCAACGATTTTGATAGGATTGCAGAAGTGTGCGTCGCTGCTTTTGTGTCGTGTCTTCTGCTTTTTTGGCAAGTGACATGAACTGTTCTGTAGTTGGTGCCTTTCGCCAGTGTGGCTTCCAAAGCTGCTTAAGCCTGGCAAGGAACCCTTCAAATTCACGTATTGTTAAGCATTTTCCTAAGACAATCTTCGTTTGTTTCTCTTGCTCGGAGGCGGCAGTCTCTACCCTTAACGTACTCCAAAAGTTCGATAGTCCGGCACTTATCTCCGCGGATATAACGTTTGGGTCTGGCCTATTTTCCAAAATCGCTTTTGTCTCGTCTAACAAGTCGGAAGTTGGCTGCTTTGAGGTTAAGGGGTAGGGCGCACCCTTAAAGCATCTCGCCCATTTCTTAAGGATGATATCTAAATCACAAACAACAGGATCAGAAACTTGATTTAAATGGTTCTGATTTTGAGTCTTAATGCGTTCACTAGGCTGAACACGGCGTTCTGATTTTTGTGATACGGTGCCAGTCAAAGATGCGCGCCAATCCTGCCAAAATGTGACCCGATATTTGAGCCGATAGTTATACCCATTCGCAGTCTTCTGTGTTTCGGTTGTGACCAGATCGGCATCGCGAAGCGCCTTCACGTAACCCGATATCGCGGCCTTAGAGCGCCCCATTCGGTCTCTGAGTTGATCAAGTGAGGGCCAGCAATAGCCATCTGCATTTGCCATGCGGCAAAGTTCAACAAGCAGACGAAATGCACCTGGGGAAAGGTCAATTTCAAGAACCTCGACGGGCAGGGCGACAAAGCCTTTGGCCCGGTCGAATGATGGATGCTCAGACATAATTTCCTCGTTCACGCAGGTCTGAAAAACCTTGCGTGTTTCTGCGTGTCTGGCTAAGCTGAGGATGAGACGACGCATAGCTGACACAGTTATCGTTGAACAAAGCCAAGTGGTTGCCGCCACTTGGCTTTTGTTTTGGGGGTTAGGGTTTGTCCTCCGGTCTGCTATGTTCAGACGGCCACAGAAGATCAGCCAGCGTTTTGCGCTGTGTCAAAGATATGTTACGCTGCTTGCGCATTCTTGTATCCGCCCGATCCACGGTCTATCGCCGCTTATTCTTGGTATTAACGTCTATATAGCCCGAAATACCATGACTATGGCAAGATATTCTTTGCGTTGAGCTGAATGAATGAATTTTAGATTATAACTTATTGAAACTATTAATAAAATAGGCCTCAGACCTGTCACAGGTGTTCGAAATGACCTTAGGCACGTCGCAGGGCAGGGGAGTATTGCTGCGAATCTTTGGTGATTGATTCCCTTGGATACCCCGGTGCTTATCAATGCGCAGCAAGCTGTCAGCGGGTGCTTTTAAACGATCCTACACGCGTCTGGCGCAAAGCAGTGGGGCAGGGGGCCTGCTGAGAGCTTGCCATTCGTAACATTTGTGCTGATAGGGAAAATGCTGCCTGTGATCCTGCTACTCAGCAGATGTGCGTAGGTCGGATCAGTTGGTAAATGGGTCGTTCAAAGACAAAGGGCGGCACGGTGACGTGCCGCCCTTGTATTTTTTAGCAATTAGGACCGTGCCAGTTGTTTGGCTTGACGGATCCATTCATCACGTGTTGCGCGCCCTTTGAACCCTTCAAGGTTGTCATCGACCCAAGCCACTTCGGCAGGGGTCCAGGCGGCGATCTGGTCAAAGTGGAAATAGCCCAAGCTGTGCAGTAGCTTTTCCATTGTCGGGCCAACGCCACTGATCTGTTTCAGATCATCGGCTTTGCCGCCACGTGGAGCAGAAAGGCCCTCTGGCTTGCTTGCGGCTTTGTTGATGGTCGGCGCGGCAGCAACTGGGGCAGGGGCGGGGACAGCTTGGCGCTGTGCGCCTGCTGCATCCAGTTTCGCTTGCATATCAATCTTATCGGCGCGCAGCGCTTCGATTGTCTCGCGGTCGGCTGTGCCGCGTGTGCGACAGGCATCAAGGTTGGTTTGAAGGTCGCGCCGCTCGGTTTTCAGGGCATCACGCTCGGCGAGAAGGGCATCGTAATCGGCACTGCTACGTTTGCCATAGCGCCAGATCAGCCAGCCCAAGAGAAGGCCTAGAAGAAAGGCGCAAAGCATATACAGAAACATCTGTGTCAGAAGATAAGACATGGTATTTTCCTAAGTCTGAAGTTCGTTATTGGGAATGGTCAGGCGCGTTCAGCGCGCCTGCCAATCAAATGAGATACGGCGGTTTTGGGCGCGCCCCTCGGCTGTGGCGTTATCGGCAATCGGCTGTGCCTCACCATAACCGACAGCTTGCAGGCCATCTGCTGGCACACCACGCTCTGCCATGAAGGCCACGACCGCTTGGGCGCGGGCCTCTGACAAGGCTTGGTTGTTTGCATCCGTCCCCTGAGAGTCGGTGTGACCACCAACTTCTACGGTCAAATCCGTGCCAACACAGGCCAAAGCAATACCCGTCAGCCGCTCAAGCAGTTCAACCGATGTATCTTCGATTGTTGCTGTTGCGGTGCGGAAATTGATCTGGCTACCCTCCATCACAGAACTTGCCTGCGCTGCACATTGTGCCGCGTTGGTCGTAACAGGCGTGCGGTTTTGCAAAGCCTCGATCGTAGCATCACGTTGCTGTACAACTGTTTGCAGTGTCGCGACCTGCGTTTCGGCTTCGCCAATTGTGGTATCCCGCTCTTGGATAAGTGTTTGCAGCCTTGCGATCTGCGTTTCAGTTTCGCCAATTGTAGCATCGCGTGCGGACACATCCTGTTCCAATGCGGTGATCTTTGCTTGCGCATCTGCAGCCGCGCCATCCTTGGCGGCAATGGTTTCATTGCGTGCAACAACAACGCGGGTCAGGTCCGAGATTTCGACGGCACGCTCTGTTACTTCCTCTTCCAAGGTTGTTACCTGCGCTTGCGCGTCTTCAAGCGAACCGTTGAGGGTGGCGATTGTGTCATCTCGCGCAGCCACATCACCGGTGAGTTTCGCAATTTCTGCATCCCGCGCAGCAAGGTCGCCGTTCAGGCCAGAGACAGCCAAGCTCAGCGCGGACACCTGTTGGTCTGTGCTGCCAAGGTCAACTTGCCGGTTGGCAAGCTCTGTTTCCAGTTCTGAAATCCGGCCGTTCAGACCATCGGTCTGGGTTTCAAGGTCGGTAATTGTCCCGTCCCGCTCTGCGATCACACCGTTTGCCGTGTCGATATCAGTTTGCGCTGCGGCCAATTGTTCGCGTAACGCTGCGGCGTCTGTCTGACCTTCGGTCATACTGGCGCGCAATGTTTCAAGCTCAACACCCAATGTGTCCCGCTCTTGCGTGAGGTCAGAAACAGATGTGTTCAGCCCGTTGATATCAGTGCGCAGACCCGCGATCGTGTCGTCGCGCGCAGCGACGGACGTCTTCAGCTCTGCGATATCGCCGTTCAGGCGCCCAACCTCTTGTGAAAGATCTGCGTTCACGCGGGGCGTGCTCACAAATGCCTGCCACCCATCGCGCTCAGAAACAGCACCTTCGACAGCCGCGGCATCCCCGTCGGTCACACCAGACAGCGCATAAGCACCCGCTGCAGCCGTCATCGTGCCGGTTGTCAGCCCTGCAAGTTGGGTCATCCCAAACGTGGCTTCATCCTGCCATCCCGCAACTGGTCCGCTGATGGTTAGTTGGTCATCAACTGCGCCATCTGTGGCCTCTGTTGCTGCGGCAAGCAGGCCCGCGCGCGCGGCTTCATTTGGCACAGTGCCGCGCAAGGTAATCCCGGTATCGGTCTTGGATGCTGAAATATACCCGCCATCAGGCAGATATGTCAGCCCATCAATCGGCCCCAATGCCCCGTAGGTCGTGTCGGCCGTGTCCAGATGTGCGGCTTCGACGTCTGCATCATACACGATGCCAGACAACGTGACATGCCGTCCATCAACATCAATGCCGATGTCTTTGGCGCCGGTTTCGTTAAGGTTTTCGGTGACGCGCTTGGTTATGTCGCGTTCAATCGTTTCTGATTTGAACCAAAGCGCTGAGTAGAACGTCAGCGCAGTCAGTCCAAGTGTAATGGCAATTAAGATGCCTCGCATGGATAGCCCCTCCTTATATTGAGGCCAAATCTGCGGATATTTGCGCTAACATCAAGGTGAAAAGGAAGAAATTTGCATCATCATTGCAGTAGTTAGCTTTTGCAGCCACCCCCCAAACTTGTCACCCCGCGCCATTTGGCGCGGGGTGTTGATCACTTTGGGA
>CAYPVL010000060.1:0-20687 GCA_964414165.1 uncultured Cognatiyoonia sp. | reverse complement strand
TGACATAATCGGCCTCGGCAAAATTCATCGTGCCGCAATCAAGGGTGCAAATCTCAGGCAAGCATTGCGCAACATGGGCAACACGCACGCTCGCGCCCACCATGTCGGTCCCATCAACGGTCGGCAGCGGGGTCTCAACCCCGCCAAACACGATATCGCCACCCATCCCGGCCGTGAGGTTCAACACCACATCCACATCCGCCGCGCGGATCAGATCGGTCACTTCACGGTACAAATCCAAGCGGCGCGACGGCGCGCCAGTTTCAGGATCACGCACGTGACAATGCACCACGGCAGCCCCCGCTTTTGCCGCATCAATCGCACTGTCGGCAATCTGGCGCGGCGAACGCGGAACATGGGGCGAACGATCCTGCGTACTACCGGATCCTGTCACAGCGCAGGTGATAAACACCTCCCGGTTCATCTCTAACGGCATCTCTTCAGCCCTTCTTGTTTCTTTTTAATAAAAATATGCCCCCCGGAGGGTCCGAACCCTCTATCCGCGACAAACATCAGGCACGGTGCGGCAAAAATGGAATGCGCACATCGTGCGCTCAATTTAATAGGGCATCGGGTTGGCACGGTGGGCGGCGTCAATGGCTGTCACAACCTCCGGGGCAAGCTCCAGATCCTTGCCTTCCAAAAGATGCGCCAACTGCGCCGAGGTTGTCGCCCCAAAGATCGCCGAAATCGGGAAAGGCCGCGTGCGTTGCCACGCCAGCGCCATATGCGCCGGGTCAAGCCCGTGCGCCTTGGCCAAATCGGTGTAAACTTGGGCCACCGGCAAAGTGCGCGGCGTCATCCGCCCGCCCATTTCCGGCACAACAGACATACGGCTGCCTTCCGGCACGCTGCCGTCATTATATTTGCCCGTAAGAATGCCCGCCGCCAAAGGCGAAAAGCTAAGAAGGGTGATATCTTCATTCACCGCCATCTCGGCCATGTCGGTGTCATAGAGGCGGCACATCAGCGAATATTCATTCTGAACCGACGCCATGCGGGGCAAACCATTGGCCTCGGCCACATCGCACCAGCGGGTCATGCCCCACGCACTTTCGTTGGACATCCCGATGGCGCGCAGCTTGCCGGCTTTGACGCAATCATCCAAAGCGGTCAGCACGTCCAGCATGTGATCCATCGTTTCTTGGCGATTCTGCACGGTCGGATCATAGGTCCAGTTCTGGCGGAACATGTATGAGCCGCGCATGGGCCAATGCATCTGGTAAAGATCAATATAATCGGTCTGCAACCGCTGCAACGATGCATCCACCGCCGCGCGGATCACGGCCCCATCATAGCCGTGCCCATCGCGAATCCAGCCCGGATTATTGCCTGACACTTTGGTCGCAATCACCACCTCATCGCGCCGCCCGTTCTTGGCAAGCCAATTCCCGATGCAGGCCTCGGATTGCCCGACAGTGTCGGCACTCATCGGGGCGACAGGATAAGCCTCGGCGGTGTCCAGAAAGTTGATCCCCGCATCAAGCGCCATATCGATCTGCTTATGCCCATCCGCTTGGGGGGTGTGCGTCGGAAAGGTCATCGTGCCAAGGCACCAGTCAGACACCTGAATATCGGTGCGCCCCAAGGTCAACATTTTCATGATAACAATCCTTTCCTGATTGCGTCAGACCGTACCCGCATCACCAGCGGTGACAAGGCCAGAATGGCGCAAGGGCCAAAGTCGACACATAAGGTCGAAAACGCGCTGGCATTGGCGCGCCCAAAGGATCATCAAAGACGCATGCGTATGCTGATCTCTTTTGCCGCGTTGTTTTTGTCTGCGGGCCTTTTGCAGTTCTCATCCGGGGGCGTGGGCCCGCTTGATGCGTTGACGGGGCTGTCGCTTGGGTTCAGCGCCGAGCAGGTTGGTTTCTTAGGCTCTGCGCATTTCTTTGGCTTCTTCATTGGTTGCTGGTGGGCACCGCGCCTGATGGGGAACGTCGGGCACAGCCGCGCCTTTTCGATCTTTGCGGCCACAGGGGCCATTGGTCTGGCTGCGCATGTGCTGGTCGAAAGCCCCTATTGGTGGGCGCTGTTTCGGATCGGGTCGGGGATTTGTATCGCGGGCTGCTATACGGTGATTGAATCTTGGCTCCAGGCCAAAGTGACGAACGAAACACGCGGGCGCGCGATGGGCAGCTACCGCTTTGTGGACATCACCGCGTCGCTTGTGGCGCAGTTCATGATCGGGGCTTTGGTCAACTTAGAAACCTATATCGCCTACAACCTTCTTACGATCATCTGCTGTGCATCGCTTTTGCCCTTGGCACTGACCAAGACCGCGCAGCCCGCCACGCCGCAAGCGACACGACTGCGCCCGCGCCTTGCGTGGGTGTCATCGCCATTGGCGGTTGCCGGGGTTCTGGTCGCCGCCCTATCCAGCGCGTCGTTCCGCATGGTCGGCCCGATCTATGGACAAGAACTTGGACTTGAGGCCAGCCAGATCGGGGCCTTTCTTGCCGCCTTCGTCGCAGGGGGCGCGCTGTCGCAATATCCGGCGGGATGGCTGGCCGACAAATATGATCGGCGCACCGTATTGATCTGGTTGTCTGTCGCGGCAACTCTGTCGTGCGGCGCGCAATACGCAGCAGGCGCGGCAAGTGCCGAAGGAATCATGGCGCTGGCCTTCATATTTGGCTTTACGACCTTCCCAATTTATTCGGTTGCGGCGGCCCACGCCCATGACTTTGCAACATCAGACCAACGGGTCGAACTCTCGGCGGCATTGATGTTTTATTACGCCGTCGGGGCCATTGCTGCGCCCTTGCTTGCATCTTACCTGATCGCCGGCTTCGGCCCGATGGGCATGTTCGCAATGATTGGGGCAGGCCATGTCGGGCTGATTGTCTTCGGGATATTGCGCATGCGCGTGCGCGCGACGCCGGATGATGATGACAAGACCCGGTTCATCGTGGCACCGCGGACCAGTTTCCTGATCGGCAGGCTGACCCGCCGAAGCCGCGATCCTAAAGGATAAAGTCGTCGGTCGTGACGGTTCCTGCGCGTTGCAGCAGGATCAGCATGTCACGGAAGCCGTCGCCATCAATATCGATGTTGATGAAGTTGTTCGTATTCGCCTTTTCGTCCGCATAGACCGAGGCTGTACCGCCGCCGACTAAGCCGTCGGTGGATAGAACAAATACGCCCGCTGAAAGCAACGCTAGGTCAAGACGATCTTCGCCTGCGGCAAAATCAGTGATCACATCAAAGACTTCATCGCTGTCGGCCTCGTCCCGGTAAACAAACACATCCGCGCCTGCCCCGCCTGTCAGAATATCGCGGTCACCGCCGCCGATCAGCGTGTCATCGCCGTCGCCGCTGCGGATCACGTCGCTATCGGCACCGCCATCCAGAATATCCGCTTTCGTGCCACCACGCAGTTCATCCTTACCAGCACCGCCGCGTACAAGGGCCGATGTGGTGGCTTCAGTCCCTTTGTACTGATCGCGCCCATCGCCAAGGGAAATTTCGCCTGTAATGCCGCCTTTATTCGTCAGCTTGTCATTGCCTGCACCCATCACAACATCGCCCATGATCATGCCGGTATTGCCCAACAGGTCAGCGCCTGCATCAAAAAGCAGATCGCCTATCATTTCACCCCGATTGGTGATGTTGGCACTCGCATTTGGCCCGTTCACAACCAGCGCCGCCGTCGACGAGGTAATCACCCCATCATTCACAAACCGCGCATCTGACCGGGTTTCGATCCCAACGTCGGCTGTAATGTCGCCTTTGTTGTGGATGTTGCTTGCATTGCCAAGGTTCTGGATCCCGAAGGATTCGGCCAGGATCTGGCCAATGTTCAGGATCTTGGTGGCAAAACTATCGTCCGTGACGTTGATTCCGATCGATCCCGCCTCGGTCGCGGAAATCGTATCATAATTGTTCACGCGCACATTTGCGCTGCCATCGCCCACAAGAACGCCCTGATAATCGGCTGTTAATGTGCCGGAATTGTTGATGATGGTGTCATAAGAACCTGCAAGTTCAACCGCTGCAAAAACGCCTGAAACCGTGCCCGAATTGCTGATCGTACTATCGCCAATCGCGGCTGATATGCCCACGTATTCGCTTTCGATCAGGCCAGAGGCCTGATTGTCGATGCGCAAGTCAGACCCTTCGGCCTTCACCCCGTATCGGTCCTGACTTTGAACAATTCCAAGGTTGCGAAACAGCGACAAGACCCCTGAAAGCCCGACCGCAAAACCGGTCGGCACATTCAGAACGACGTCACCAATGACAATCGTCTTTTCACCGTCCGCGACAGTGACCGGCGTTTCGCCGCTTTCCGTAATCAGATTAACCATGCCTCAGGCCCTCACCCAAAAATCTCGCGTCCTGGCGATGTTAACGAAAGGTTAATGTCGCAAATGAGGCAACGAAGGGACCGCAATGAGGTAATTGTTGCCCGATCAGAAACACGCGGTTGCCTGCGCAAATCCTGTGGCATCTGGTCCTTTGTGGGGCTAGAACGCATCGGCAAGCAAAAGGACGAAAGCCCATGGCCCGCCATCTGATCACGTCAGCCATTCCCTATATCAATGGGATCAAACATCTGGGCAACCTTGTGGGCAGCCAACTGCCCGCAGACCTTTATGCGCGCTACCTGCGCGGACGCGGGCATGAGGTTTTGTTTCTTTGTGCGACGGACGAACACGGCACACCCGCAGAACTGGCCGCTGCGAAAGCGGGCAAGCCTGTGGAAGCATATTGCGCCGAAATGCACGCCGTTCAGGCTGAAATTGCCGATGGGTTTGGGCTATCTTTTGATCACTTTGGGCGCTCTTCCTCACCGCAGAACCATGCTTTGACACAAAGCTTCGCAGGGCGGCTGAACGAGGTTGGCCTCATCCGCGAGGTGACCGAAGAGCAGGTCTATTCCATCACCGATGGCCGCTTCCTCCCCGACCGCTATATCGAAGGCACTTGCCCCAACTGCGGCTTTGACTCCGCGCGCGGCGATCAATGCGACAACTGCACAAAGCAGCTGGACCCGACCGACCTGATCAACGCCCATTCCACGATCACGGGCGCGACCGATCTTGAAGTGCGCGAAACAAAGCACCTTCACCTGCGCCAGTCAGAGTTGAAGAACAAGCTGGCCGACTGGATCGACAGCAAGAAAGACTGGCCGATTCTGACCACATCCATCGCCAAGAAATGGCTGACCGATGGCGATGGGCTGCAAGACCGGGGCATCACCCGCGATCTTGATTGGGGCGTGGCCGTGAAAGACGGCGACAAAGATTGGCCGGGCATGGAAGGCAAAGTTTTCTACGTCTGGTTCGATGCCCCCATCGATTATATCGCCTGCGCCCAAGAATGGGTGGATGCTGGCAAGGGCGCGGATTGGGAGAGCTGGTGGCGCTGCGAAAAGGGCGCGGATGATGTGCGCTATACCCAGTTCATGGGCAAGGACAACGTCCCCTTCCACACGCTGTCCTTCCCCGCGACGATCATGGGCATGGATGAAGACTGGAAGCTGGTCGACTACATCAAATCCTTCAACTACCTGAATTACGATGGCGGGCAATTCAGTACATCGCGCGGGCGCGGTGTGTTTCAGGATCAGGCACTTGAATTGCTCCCTGCAGATTACTGGCGCTGGTGGCTTCTGTCCCATGTCCCCGAAAGTTCGGACACGGAATTCACCTGGGAGACTTTCCAGACGGATGTGAACAAAGACCTTGCCGACGTACTTGGGAATTTCGTGAGCCGGATTACCAAATTCTGCCGCTCAAAGTTCAGCGAAGCGGTGCCTGATGGTGGGGAATATGGCCCGCAGGAAGAGGCGCTGATTGCCGACCTTACCACGCGCCTTTCGGCCTATGAGGCCCATATGGACGCCATCGAAATTCGTAAAGCCGCAGCTGAGTTGCGCGCAATCTGGGTGCTGGGGAATGAATACCTGCAAACAGCGGCACCGTGGTCTACGATCAAAACCGATGCGGCACAGGCTGCGACGCAAGTGCGCATTGGGCTGAACCTGATCCGGCTTTACGGTATCCTGTCTGCGCCCTTTATCCCGACCGCAAGCAAAACAATGCTTGAGGCGATGAACACAAGTGGCGACTGGCCCACCGACATCAAAGCCGAACTTGCCGCCTTGCCCGCAGGCCATGCCTTCACAGTGCCCGAAAACCTATTCCGCAAAATCACCGATGATGAACGCGTGGAATGGGCGGAACGCTTTGCGGGGACGCGGGACTAAGCGTCTGCGAAAAAGGGATTTTCGCATGCGAAAAGATCCCAGGATCCCTTTGTTATCAATGGCAAATAGCCAAATGCCGCAGCGTGCGGTCGTTTTACGGTTTTGAAACCACTTATAGCCTTGAAAACCTGCGCAGCACGCAACGCGCAGCAAACCGCCACATGGCGTTGGGCGGCGAATCCTCATCTTGTGGCGGACACCCGCTTTCATGTTAAACTAGCCGTAAATGATCCAAGCAAAGAGACCGAGCGAAATGTATAAAACGATGACCGCCGTGTTATTGGCGCTGACGACTGCAACCGCCGCCGATGCAGCGCAATGCGGCAATGACGCCTCTGGCTTTAACGCTTGGAAGCAAGCCTTTGCGTCCGAGGCCGCAGCTGCAGGCGTGGGCCAGCGCGGCCTGCAGGCCCTTGCGAACGCAAGCTATTCCCAATCCACGATCAATGCCGACCGCAACCAGCGCGGCGTGAAATATGCGTTGAACGATTTTATCCGCATCCGGCTTGGGTCGCTTGACAGTTTTGCGAACCAAGCCAAACGGGTGAAGGCGCAAAGCGCGACTTTCTATGCCTCGCTTGAGGCGGCTTACGGCGTGCCAGCAGGCATCTTGCTGGCGATCCACGGGATGGAAACCGGCTTTGGCCGTAATATGGGCAACACGCCCGTGGTCGATAGTATCACCACGGTCGCCTATGATTGCCGCCGTGCGGATTTCTTTACCCCACACGCCATCGCGGCCTTGCGCCTTGTGGATCGCGGCGGGCTGGACAGCAACCAGCGCGGTGCGGCCCACGGTGAAATGGGGCACACGCAATTCCTGCCCGGCAACGCCGAACGCTACGGAGTCGATGCAGATGGCAACGGGCGCGTTGATCTTTATTCGGTCTCAGACAGCCTTGCCTCGACGGCGAATTTTTTGCGTCAGAAGGGCTGGCAGCCGGGGCAGCCTTATCAGGAAGGCACCGCGAATTTCCGGGTGCTGAATGAATGGAACGCTGCGACAGTTTACCAGCAGGCAATTGCACTATCTGCTGCCAGAATCGACGGCTAACGCGAAAAATAGGGCTGCTTTGAAAGCAAAGCAGCCTTTTTTTGCATATCGTTGTTGAAACGTCTGTGGTGCCCCGGGCCGGACTCGAACCGGCACGGCCATACGGCCAAGAGATTTTAAGTCTCCAGTGTCTACCATTCCACCACCGGGGCACGCCGCTATTCCTAAGCGCCCCTGCAGATGGTCGCAAGTTCAGATGTGGGTTCCATCCAGTTCTTTAACGCACCACCCTGCATCCCGCGCGCAAGGCCACATCAGACGCCCGGCGCAATCGGCGCAACCCCTTCTTCTTTCACCGCCTGCATACCCACATAGGTCGAGGTGTTGGACACATGCGGCAGCGTGGAAATCTTCTCGGCCAGCACGGCGCGATAGCCGGTCATCCCAGCAGTGCGCACCTTTAGCAGATAATCGAACGCACCGGCGATCAGGTGGCACTGCTCGACCTCAGGCACTTTGAGGACGGCGGCGTTGAATTCTGCCAATGCAGCCTCGCGCGTGTCGGCCAGTTTAACCTCAACAAATGCAACATGGTCGCGCCCAAGGCGAATGGGGTCAAAAAGCGCCCGGTAGCCACGAATGATCCCCTCTTCCTCAAGCCGCTTAAGCCGGGCTTGGGTGGGTGACTTGGACAGCCCGATGCGCCCGGCCAATGCGGTGACGCTGATGCGCCCATCGGTGGCAAGGATATCAAGAATCTTACGGTCGAACTGATCAATGGACAACGGGACAATTTCCTTCTTCTGTGTCAATAATCGATGAACTGCGTGTGCGGATAGGTCAAACACAGTCAAAACGACCGGCGAATTCTTGCTAAGATAGGTGAAGTGATCAGCCAAAAGGTGCCATATGTCCCCTGATACCACAATTGACCTGCGCGCCGCTGTTGACGCGGCCTACCTCGCAGATGAGATGATCATCGTTGCGCGCCTTACTGATTTGGCCGCCCTCTCAAAGGCAGACCGCGCCCGCATCCACGCCGCCGCAACCCAGTTGGTCAAAGACATCCGCGCACACGCTGATCCCGGCCTGATGGAGGTTTTTCTTGCCGAATATGGGCTGTCGACCGATGAAGGGATCGCCCTGATGTGTCTGGCCGAGGCACTTTTGCGCGTCCCGGATGCGGATACGATGGACGAGCTGATCGAAGACAAGATCGCCCCCTCGGACTGGGGCACACATTTGGGGCGGTCCGCATCTTCGCTGGTCAATGCCTCGACATGGGCTTTGATGCTGACGGGGCGCGTTCTGGATGATGAAAAGCCGGGGTTGATCGGGTCACTGAAAGGGGCTGTTAAACGCCTTGGGGAACCCGTCATCCGCACTGCTGTCGCGCGCGCCATGCGCGAAATGGGGCGGCAGTTTGTATTGGGGGAAACCATCGAAACGGCCATGACGCGTGCCGAAGGGATGCAAGCCAAGGGGTTCACCTATAGCTATGATATGCTGGGCGAAGCGGCCTGCACGGATGCGGACGCGCGCGCTTACCATCTTGCCTATTCCCGCGCGATCAGTGCGATTGCGACCCATTGCACCCATAGCAGCGTCGCCGAAAACCCCGGTATCTCGGTCAAGCTTTCGGCCCTCCACCCCCGCTATGAAATCGCGCAGGAACATTTGGTGATGAAGGAACTTGTTCCGCGCGTCCGCGCCCTTGCGATGCTCGCCAAATCTGCAGGGATGGGATTTAATATTGATGCTGAAGAAGCCGACAGGCTTGCGCTGTCATTGGATGTCATCGCGGCTGTTCTGTCCGAACCTGCCCTTGCGGGCTGGGATGGCTTTGGGATCGTCGTGCAGGCCTATGGCCCGCGCGCCAGTTTTGTCATCGACACCCTTTATGACATGGCCCAGCGCCTTGATCGCAAGATCATGGTCCGCCTTGTGAAAGGCGCCTATTGGGACACCGAGATTAAACGCGCCCAGACCAAAGGGCTGGCAGGCTTTCCTGTCTTCACCGCCAAAGAACACACAGACGTCAGCTATATCGCCAATGCGCGTAAACTGCTTGGGCTGACCGACCGGATCTATCCCCAGTTCGCCACGCATAACGCCCATACTGTCGCGGCGATCTTGGACCTTGCGCAGACGTTAGAGCGCACGCCCGCTGATTTTGAGTTCCAAAGGCTTCATGGCATGGGCGAGGCATTGCACACCATAGTGCTGAAGGCCAACAAGACGCGCTGCCGCATCTATGCCCCCGTCGGCGCCCACGAAGACCTGCTGGCCTATCTTGTCCGGCGCTTGCTGGAAAACGGCGCGAACTCGTCCTTCGTGAACCAAATTGTGGACGAAGATGTCCCTGCAGAAGAGGTTGCCTCTTGCCCCTTCGCCCGCATTGGCAACCTACCCGACCTGCCCAAAGGTCCTGCACTTTTCGCACCCGAGCGCGAGAATTCCAAAGGTTTCGACCTCACTGACCGCCCTACACTTGCACAAATCGAACAAGACCGGAGCACGCACCACAAAACGCAATGGCGCGCCGCCCCCCTTGTTTCTTCCGAACATAAATATGCCCGCCGGAGGCTCCCCGACCCGCAAACTATCCTGAGCCCCGCCAACCCGGGCGACGTGGTTGGCCAAGTGTCACCGACAACATCTGACGATATCGCTACCGCATTTGAAGCCGCGCAAGTCTGGCAAGCCCCCGTCGCCAACCGCGCCGAAATCCTGAATGCCGTCGCCGACGCCTATGAGGCCAACGCCGCCGAAATCTTCGCCATCCTCACCCGCGAGGCTGGAAAATGCCTGCCCGACGCTGTGGCCGAATTGCGCGAGGCGGTGGATTTCCTGCGCTACTACGCGGCTCAAGCCGTCAAAACCGATCCAACGCCACGCGGCACATGGGTCTGCATCAGCCCGTGGAATTTCCCGCTTGCGATCTTTACGGGGCAAATCGCGGCTGCCCTTGCCGCTGGCAACGCGGTGCTGGCCAAACCTGCCGAACAAACCCCGCTGATTGCGCATTTTGCCGTGTCGCTGATGCACAAAGCGGGGGTTCCGGGCGGCGCTATCCAACTTCTTCCCGGTGATGGCGCAACCGGGGCGGCCCTGACCAGCGACGCCCGCGTCAACGGCGTCGCTTTCACCGGCTCGACCGTCACCGCGCGCAAAATAAACACGAGCATGGCCGCACATTGCGCCCCCGGCACGCCGTTGATTGCGGAAACCGGTGGGCTGAATGCGATGATCGTGGACAGCACCGCCCTGCCCGAAGCCGCCGTGCGCGATATCGTGAATGGGGCGTTCCGCTCGGCCGGGCAGCGCTGTTCGGCGCTGCGCTGCCTTTATGTGCAGGAGGATATTGCCGAGAAACTGCTAACCATGCTGAAAGGCGCGATGGACGCGCTGGCCCTTGGTGACCCGTGGGAACTGTCTACGGATATTGGTCCTGTGATCGACGCGGCTGCGCTGCAAGGCATCAGCGATCATATTGCAATAGCGCGAACCGAAGGCCGGGTGCTGCACGCTTTGCCCCGCCCCGCGCAGGGCCATTTCATCGCGCCAACCGTGATCAAAGTGAACAGCATTCGCGATTTGACCCGCGAAATCTTTGGCCCTGTCCTGCATGTGGCCACGTTTAGGGCACAAGACCTCGACACCGTTATCGCCGATATCAATCGTACAGGATATGGCCTGACATTCGGGCTGCACACCCGGATTGATGACCGGGTCGAGACGATTGTGAAGGCCGTTCATGCAGGCAACATCTATGTGAACCGCGACCAGATCGGGGCTATTGTCGGCAGCCAACCCTTTGGCGGCGAAGGGCTTTCTGGGACTGGCCCGAAAGCGGGCGGGCCGAACTACCTGCCACGGTTCAGCGCGACGCCCATACAAAGCACGCAAGCAACATTGGACCTGCCCGGCCCCACGGGGGAATCCAATCGCCTGAGCATTCATCCGCGCGGCGACATTCTGTGCCTTGGGCCAGATGTTGATGCCCAAGCGAATGCCGTCAAAGCGTTTGGCGGGACGCCCGTTACAGGCACACTTGATGCGCATCCCGATGCGGCGGCCGTTATCTGGTGGGGCGAGGCAAATGAAGCGCGCAAGATCGCACGGACGCTTGCGCAGCGCACGGGTCCAATCACGGCCCTGATCACAGGCCGGCCCGATATCGCCCATGTGCAGCACGAACGCCATATTTGCATCGACACCACAGCCGCCGGAGGGAATGCGGCCCTGCTTGCATCAGTTGCGCAAGACGCTTGACGCCCCGGCCCAGATCGCGGACGGTCGGCGGATGTTACCAATTCGCGATCATAACCCGTCTGAAATCACCCCATTCGTGACCTATGCACTTATGGGCGCAAACATTCTGATCTTTGTGTGGATGGCCGTCACCGCGACCACCGATCAGGCCGTTTCAGAAATATATTACAGCTTTGGAATGGTCCCGGCCCTGATCTCGCAAGGGGAAGGCTATGCGGGGATGATCACCGCGATCTTCATTCATGCAGGCTTTATGCACCTTGCCGGGAACATGCTGTTCCTTTGGATTTTCGGCGACAACCTTGAAGACAAGATGGGGCACTTTGGGTTTTTGATCTTCTACTTTGCCTGTGGGATCGGGGCCAATATCGCGCAATACGCGCTTGAACCCGGCTCTGACGTCGCCACCGTCGGCGCATCCGGGGCCATCGCAGGCGTGATGGGCGGCTATATCCTGCTGTTCCCGAAGGCGAAGGTCGACATCTTTATCTACTTCATCATCATCTTTCGCATCCTGCCCTTACCTGCATGGATCATGCTGGGCGTTTGGTTCGGCTTGCAGTTATTCAATACGATCAACGGGACCGAAGCCGGCGTCGCCTATATGGCGCACGCCGGGGGCTTTGTGATTGGCGCAGTTCTGACGCTGCCACTGTTTCTGCGGCTTGGGGGCACGCGGTTCTGGCATGATACGGATTATCACCCCGACCACCCGCCTGCGGATTACGGCACATTGCCCAGCCGCATTCCGGTGGTACGGCGGCGCTAGTTCCGCACGACCTTAGCAAACGTCTCAAACACCGCTTCATTAGCGCAAACCAGCGCACCATCCGCAATCAGATCACCGGCCGGATCAAGCGGTTCGATCAGACCGCCTGCCTCGCGCAAGATGACGATCCCGGCGGCAATGTCCCAAGCGTGCAAGCGCCGCTCCCAGAACCCGTCATAGCGACCGGCGGCGACATAAGCCAAGTCGAGCGATGCGGCCCCAAAGCGACGCACACCCGCACAGGCAGGCAAAATGCGCGCGAGGTCTTGCAAGGTTTCGGGCAGATCAGCCCGGCCTGACCAAGGCAGCCCGGTCGCAAACAGGCATTCGGACATGCGATTACGGCCAGAGACGCGCAAGCGCGACTCGTTCACAAACGCCCCAAAGCCCTTTTCTGCGTAGAACATTTCGTCCTTCACCGGGTCATAGATGACGCCCGCAACCACGGCACCTTTATGTTCTAACGCAATCGACACAGCCCAATGTGGCAGCCCGTGCAAGAAGTTCGTGGTCCCATCCAAAGGATCAACGATCCAGCGGCGGGTGGGGTCTTCGCCGTCAACCTCGCCCCCCTCTTCGCCCCAAAAACCATAGGACGGACGGGCGGCCATCAGATCTTCGCGAATGCTTGCCTCGGCCTCGCGGTCCGCGCGGCTCACAAAGTCACCGGGGCCCTTCTTGGAAACCTGTAGGTTCTCGACCTCACCGAAGTCTTTCACCAACTGGCGACCGGCCTTGCGGGCGGTTTTCATCATCACGTTCAGATTTGCACTGCCAGCCATCGGGCGCTCCACGTCTAAGGGTCAGATGGGGCGTATAGGCGTGCTGCGTTTAGGGCGCAACACAATCTCTCTTTGGTTTTGAAATATCCCCCCGGAGGGTCCGCCCCCTCAACCCGGCACCAAACGCCAGCTTCAGCCCGTGGGGTAGATTTTGACCCACCTCACGCCCGCTGCAAGCGCACCGCTTCCTGCCGCGCCAAACGCAACAGATGCGCCATATAAGGCAGATGTGTATCTGACGCACGGGTCGCCGCATAAAGCCGCCGGGTCACACCATCCCGCCCCAAAGGCCGCGCCACGTAATCGGAATTATAGCGCACCTCACGCACCACCCAATCAGGCAGCACAGCCACACCGCGATTGGACGCGACCAGTAACAAAATCACTGCGGTCAATTCAACTTGGCGGACAGCGGCAGGGACCACGCCCGCAGGCATTAAAAGTTGCGAAAATACATCCAACCGGCTGTGTTCAACCGGATAGGTGATCAGGGTTTGGTCAGCAAAATCGGCAGCCACGACGTAATCTTTCTTGGCCAGAGGATGGCCAGCGGCAGCCAAAAACACCGGTTCGTAATCAAAGATCGGGGTGAAATCGGTGTCGTCCAAATCTTCGGGGTCAGAAGACACCACCAGATCAATCTCTTCCCGCTTCAAGGCTGGCAACGCATCAAAGGCCAATCCGGGGCGGATATCTACATCCACCTCGGGCCAGGCTTTGCGGAACTGTTCCAAGACCGGGAAAAGCCATTCAAAACAAGCATGGCATTCAATCGCGATATGCAAACGGCCCGTCTTGCCAGCGATCAACCCACCGAACTCTGTCTCAAGAGCAGCGACGCGGGGCAAAATCTCTTCTGCTGCAGACAGCATTTTCATGCCTGCAACCGACAGCTTCAAAGGTTTCGTGCGCCGCACGAACAGTTCGACCCCGGCCTGATCTTCGATCCCTTTGATCTGATGGGACAAGGCAGATTGGGTAATATTCAAAAAGTCGGCTGCACGGGCAAGCCCGCCCATATCATGGATCGCTTTGATGGTGCGCAGATGGCGAAACTCAATATGCATGACGCAACCTCATAATCTTTTTGAGTGTTATGAATTGGCTTCATATGCCGCAAGCCGCCATAAGGGGCAAGTCCCGAACCAAAAGGCCGATTCCATGACCAAAGTCAGCTTTGAATTCTTTCCGCCCAAATCACTGGCCGGATCATTCCGTCTTTGGGACTGTGTGCAAACGCTTGCGCCACTGAACCCCAATTTTGTATCCGTCACCTATGGTGCGGGGGGCACAACGCGCAAATTAACGCATGAGGCCGTCGCCACGCTGCAAAGCGAAACCGACCTGCGGGTTGCTGCCCACTTGACCTGCGTCGATGCGACCAAAAGCGAAACGCTTGAAATCGCCGACAGCTATGCATCTGCTGGCGTAACGGACATTGTGGCGCTGCGCGGTGATGCGCCTAAAGGCGCGGACAGTTTTCAGGCCAAGGCAGATGGTTTTGCCTCTTCCGTTGATCTGATTGCAGCACTGCGCGACGCGGGTAAGTTCAACATCCACGTCGGGGCCTACCCCGAGAAACACCCCGAAGCCGCAAGCCAAGCCGCCGATATCGCATATCTTAAGCGCAAGTTCGATGCAGGCGCGACCGGGGCGATCACCCAGTTTTTCTTTGAGGCCGACACCTTCTTCCGCTTCCGCGATGGCTGCGCAAAGGCCGGGATCACAGCCCCCATTATCCCCGGTATCCTGCCGGTGGAAAACTGGGTTGGCGTGCAGAAATTCGCAAAAAGCTGCGGCACGGCTATCCCGCCCCTGATTGCGGATGCCTTCGCCAATGCAACGCGGGACGGTACGACCGATTTGCTTGCGACAGCGCTCGCATCAGAACTCTGTGACGATTTGCGCACAGGCGGCGTGGATCACCTGCACTTTTATACGCTGAACAAACCCGAATTGACGCGCGACATCTGCCATGCCCTTGGAATCACGCCAAAGTCACGCTTGCAAAAGGTGGCCTGACGCGGCAGCGTATTGGCCATGTTAACGGCCAAATCCCCGCAAGACCTGCCAACGCTGGCGCAAACACTGGACATGTCCGGCCTAGAGTTCATGCAAGGCGTCCGTGATGGCACCATCGCGCGCCCGCCGATTTCGGCGATTCTGAACTATACGCTGGACACGGTCGCCGATGGCAAGGTTTGCTTTCGCGGCACCCCCACATTTCATCACACCAATCCGATGGGCACAGTGCACGGCGGCTGGTACGGCACGCTGCTTGATAGCGCCATGGCTTGCGCGGTGATGACCAAAGTGCCCAAGGGCAGCATCTACACAACGCTGGAATATAAGATCAACATCATCCGCTCGATCCCACTGGAGACCGAGATTATCGCGACTGGAACCGTAGATCACGCAGGCCGCTCTACCGGGATCGCGCATGGCGAAATCCGCGACCAAAGCGGAAAACTCTACGCGACAGGCGCGACCACGTGCATCATCATGAAGATAAGCGCCTAGCCTTTGCCTTTCTTTGTCCAATCAAACTTCCGCCGGAGGCATGCCCAACATGTGCCATCCCCAAGCCCCGTTTGCACGTCTTGCCAAATCAAGAGTGAAACGCAGGCGCTGCCTGCTCATTTTCCTTACGGGGCGGGACGCTGGCATGGATGGCCTCAGATGGATCTGTTCCCACGATCCGATCCGCCCGGTTCAGGAACAGCTTTGACACGCCCGCCCAAGCCCCAATCGATGGCGCAGTTGCATCCTGCACAAAGCGGTCCTGCCAACCTTGGGGAAACGGAACGCCGCACATCGCAAGGCGTTCCAGCATCCAGACCAAGGGAATATTGGCCAAGGGTCGGGCATATTCACGCCCGCTGAGTTGGCCGCCGATATCGCCATGGGTGCCCCGGAACCAAACCTGTTCCATAAAGCCTTCCCATCCCGGCCGGCACTCCCAAAGCACAGGCGCATAGGCGCGCCGCCTTTCATCCAAGGCCAATGCGTGAAAGCCGTTCCTAACCGCATCCCCAAGCGCATGGTTGTGAAAGCGGTGCTTTGATTCCATCCACCGCCAGATGATCGGCCAGCATATGCCCAGTGCTTTCACCGTATCCCAAACGGCCACGGCCTCGATCTCGACTTTCTCAAGGCAATAGGCTTTGCGAAAGGCGGCTGCCGCCTCGGATCGTGCCCCGGCCTCGTAATGGCGATAGGCGGTCCGGATGTTGCTCACCGTCGCATGGTTGGGCTGCAAGAGCCCGACCATATCAATGACCCCGGCCAAAGATCGCGCCGCGAAAGCCCCGCGCGAATAGCCCACCAGAATGATCCGGTCACCGGGCCGATACCGCGAGGCAAGCACGCCGTAGGCCCGCCGGATCAGCCGGTTCGTACCCCGTCCGGCCATCACATCCCATGTGCTGCGCCAATCGCGCCATTGAATGCCTGCTTCATAATAAACCGTCAGGTTCGCCCGTTGACCAGCTTCGCGCATCAACTTGAAAGTCAGCCCTGCATTGGTTTCGCACCCTTCAGCAAGCGACGAGGCCGTTCCATCAAGGATCACAACATGTGTGGCGGGTCCGCGATGGCGGCCTTGACCCTCCGCTGCTTGCGGATCGCGGCCAAAAAGGCCAAGGATCCAATCACGCAGCGGCACTGGCACCTTTCGCAGCTTGCAGCGTTTCCCAGACGCGGTGCGGGGTGAACGGCATTTCAACTTCGCGCACGCCGTCTTCCCACATCGCATCCAGCACAGCATTCGCAATCGCGGCCAAAGCCCCGACTGTACCCGCTTCGCCGCAGCCTTTCATCCCCATCGGGTTGTAGGTGCTTGGTGTGCCTTCGGTTGCAAATTCGATCATGGGAACATTGTCCGCGCGCGGCATCCCATAGTCCATAAAACTTGCCGTGAGCAGTTGGCCATCCTCATCAAACACACAGCGTTCAGTAAGCGCCTGCCCGATTCCCTGCACAACGCCACCGTGCACTTGGCCTTCGACCAGCATTGGATTGATCAGGTTCCCGAAATCATCGACGACCGTATAACGGTCCACGGTTACGACGCCCGTATCAGGATCAATCTCAACCTCGGCCAGATGCGCCCCGTTGGGAAATGACCGGTTTTCAAGCGTGATCTTTGCCGTGTGGGTCAAAAGATCCTCGCGCCCAGCGGCGCGGGCCATATCGGCGACCTCAAGCATGGTCGGCGTCAGGTTTGATCCCGCGATGCGGAAGCGTTCGTCATCAAATGACACCTCTGCCGCATCCACGCCTTCTTCGTCGGCAAGGAATGCAGTGAAAGCCGCTGTCATCACATCCACCGTCGCCAGCGTTGCGGTATTCTGCACCGTCACCGACCGGGACCCACCTGTGCCGCCGCCTGTTGCGATCAGGTCGCTATCGCCCTGAATGACCTTGATCTTTTCGGCTGGAATCCCTGTCTGATCTGCAAGGAACTGCGCAAAGACCGTCTCGTGCCCCTGCCCATTTGATTGGGTGCCGACATAAATCAAAGCCCCATCATCCACGAAATCCACTTTCGTCGTCTCGGACGGATTGCCCAGAATACTCTCAATATAATAGCAAAGCCCTTGCCCGCGCAGCTTGCCAGCGTTCGCTGATGCCGCCTTGCGCGCCGCAAACCCGGCCACGTCTGCATCGCCTTCAAGGCGGGTCAGCACCTTTGCAAATTCACCCACGTCATAGGTCACCCCCGACGCTGTCGTGTATGGAAATTTCTCTGGCGCGATAAAGTTCTTCTTGCGCAACTCCCACGGATCAACGCCCAAGCGGCGGGCGGCTTCATCCATGGTGCGTTCCAACACAAAAATCGCCTCGGGGCGCCCGGCCCCGCGATAGGCATCCACCGGCGTCGTGTTCGTAAATACGCCCCGCGTGCGCATATAGGCGGCCTGCACATCATAGGTGCCCATCAGCACCTTTGAGAACAGATCGGTTTGAATAAACTGCGCAAAGCCGGAATTGTAGGCCCCCATATTCGCAATCGTATCAAGCTTATAGGCGACGATCCTGTGATCACCGTCAAAAGCCATCGTGGCTGTGGTCACAAGGTCCCGGCCACCGTTGTCCGACAGCATCGCCTCGGTCCGCTCTGACATCCAGCGCACAGGTTGGCCCAACATACGTGCAGCAAAGGCCACGACAGGGTATTCAGGATAGTTGAAGGCCTTCATCCCAAAGCCGCCGCCTACATCGGGGTTTGTGACGCGCACATCGGCTTCATCCATCCCAAGCATCTTGGATAGATCGGTCTTCAACCCCCAGACGCCCTGCCCGTTAAAGGACAGATGCAAGCGCCCATCGACCATTTCGGCAAAACAGCCGCGGGGTTCCATCGCGTTACAAATCACGCGGTTATCGGCGATATCCAGCGTCACAACATGCACCGCACCAGCAATCGCAGCCTCGGCATCTGCCTCTTGTCCAAGACCCCAATCAAAGGCGAGGTTATCAGGGGCCTCGGCGTGCAAGGCTTCGCCTCCTGTACTCAAATTGACATGGGCCGGCAGGTCATCGACCTCAAACATGATCGCCTCGGCGGCGTCTTTGGCATTGGCGTAAGTATCTGCAATCACCATCGCGACCGCCTCACCCACGTGGCGCACGCGGCCATGGGCCAGCACAGGGCGCAAAGGTTTGGCCCCTTTGCTGCCATCCCGGTTCTTGATCGCACCACCGCTGATATCGACGTTCATACCTGCATCAAGCAGGTCCTGGCATGTGATCACAGCCGCCACACCCGGCATGGCGCGCGCATCGGACACATCAAGTTCGGTAATGTCGCCATGGGCCACGGGTGAACGCATCACAAAGGCATGTAACGCCCCACCCGGCGCAATATCATCCACGTAACGGCCCGCCCCGGTCAGAAAGCGCAGATCCTCAACCCGTTTAACCGGCTGACTTTTCCCGAACTTGTCCATCATGTGCCCTTTCTGAATGCGCAGGTGAAATCCTAACCGGGGATACCCGCCTGTCCAGCGCAAAAGGCGGACAGGGACGACAAGGTCGCGAACAGAGGCGACATGTCGCGTCTTGAATGCTAGCGTTTCACGCAAAAGGGCAAAGCCATGGACCAAGTCAAATTCACCGCGATGAAAGATGGGGACAAGGAAGACTACGATTTCCTGACCGCCCATGAGGTCGCACATACCAAAGGCACGGCGGACCGGCTTTTGCGCGCACTTGTTGATCTTGACGAAGGATTGTCAGGTTATCAGATCACGCGTCTGGGCCATTCACTGCAATCGGCCACACGGGCGGAACGGGATGGGGCGGACATAGATTGGATTGTCGCGGCCCTGCTACATGACATTGGCGACATCTTTGCCCCCTACAACCACGACGAATACGCGGCCTCCATCCTCAAACCCTTCGTGCGCGAACAGGTCACGTGGGTCGTGGAAAAACACGGCGATTTTCAACTGATCTACTACGGCGCACACGTCGGCGCGGACCCTGAAAAGCGGCAAGCCTATGCGGGGCATCCCTATTTTAATGATTGCGCGACATTCTGTGAACGCTGGGACCAAGCGTCATTTGATCCATCCTACGACACGCTGCCGATTGAACACTTCGCAGACCGGGTGCGCGCCGTTTTTGCACGCACCCCCTATGATCCAAACATCATTCAACCGGGCACGCGGGTGTCACTGACGCGCTAACACCCCATCTCGCTTTGTTCAAAATACTCAAAAAAACCGCACCTGCCCAAACCAACGCCGATAATGCCATACCACGTCGCGCGCAAAATAGGGTGTGCGGCGCAGCCGCTCCGTTTGCCTCTTTCCGCCCTCGTCCGCTTTGGGTAAACCGACCCCAAACCAAAAGGACCGATGGCGATGGAAAAGACGTTTGATGCGAAGATGCGCGAAGCGGCGATCTACAAGATGTGGGAAGATGCAGGCGCATTTAAAGCCGGGGCCAATGCGTCGCGGGATGAAACCTTCTGCATCATGCTGCCCCCGCCCAACGTCACAGGTTTCCTGCACGTCGGCCACGCCTTTAACCATACGCTGATGGACATCCTGACGCGTTGGAAACGGATGCAGGGCTATGACACGCTTTGGCAGCCGGGGCTGGATCACGCGGGCATCGCCACCCAACTTGTCGTGGAAAAGCAGATGGCGGCCGAGGGTGAGACCCGCAAACGCTCTGAAATGCCCCGCGATGAATTTCTGGCGAAAGTCTGGGATTGGAAAGCCACATCCGGCGGGATGATCGAACAGCAGGCCCGGCGCTTGGGCCATTCAATGGATTGGTCCCGCTCGGCCTTTACCATGTCCGGCGCCCCCGGCGCACCGGCGACCGAAAAGGATGGCAACTTTCATGATGCCGTCCTGAAAGTCTTTGTGGAACTTTACAACCAAGGCAAAATCTATCGCGGCAAGCGCCTTGTGAACTGGGATCCGCATTTTGAAACGGCGATTTCGGACCTTGAGGTCGAAAACATCGAAGTCGACGGCCACATGTGGCACTTCAAATACCCGCTCGCCGGTGGCGAGACCTATGAATATGTCGAGAAGGACGAAGACGGGAACGTGACCCTGCGCGAGACCCGCGACTATATCTCTATCGCCACAACCCGGCCCGAAACGATGCTGGGTGACGGTGCTGTTGCGGTAC
>CAYPVL010000059.1:0-21363 GCA_964414165.1 uncultured Cognatiyoonia sp. | reverse complement strand
GCCGATCATCACAAATTCACCCGACCGGAACCGCAAGGATGCAGGCCGCGTTACCCGAAAGCTGAAAAGGCGGTCGGTGTAGTGCTTCACTTCGGTGATGGTTTGCGCGTCGGGCAGGGTGGGGACGGCTTTGGCGGATTCTGTGTTCAAGGATTTTTGCTCTGTCATAGGTCACTTGGCGGCCCGGATCGGGCCTCCTTTCATTTACTGAAAACTTGGAAGGATAGCTAGCCGCGAAGGCGCGACTGATAGTCGTGGGCGCGCCAATCGGCGCGGGCCAGCCACTGATCTTCGGGTTGACGGGCTGCAAGGTCATCCGGGATCTCGACCTCATCAAAGCCTGACCGGCGCACCATCGCATATTGATCAGCCAGCACATGGCCGCGCGCGCGCAAGCGCCCCTTAAAGCCTGCACGGCGTAGGATCGCGGCCAACGTGAACCCGCGCCCGTCTGTGGGGGCCGGGAAATCAATGCGGATCATTGGGGCATTGGTCAGCCCGGCCATCGCATCGGGGGATGCATCTGACGGCACATCCACCCCGTATTCGCAGTCATTGGCGATTTCTTGACCAAGGGCTGTGAACCCGCAGTCCCAATCATCACCCGAAAAGCCGCTGTCTGTTACGATTACTGTCATATCATCCTCTGGCGGGACGCCCCGCCTTGCTTTCTTGTGAAATACTCAGTCAGTACTGGCAAAGTGAATGCCGCATTCTGTTTTTTCGCTGTCTTTCCAACGCCCTGCACGGGCGTTTTCAGTGTCGCCCACGCGGTGGGTGCAGGGCCAGCAGCCGATGGATGGATAGCCTTGGGCCACAAGCGGGTGGCGCGGCAGATTGTGCTGATCCATGTAGGATTTCAGATCTGCGGCTGTCCAACCCGCCAGCGGATTGATTTTGATCCGGCGGGCGTGGTCTTTTTCAAACAGTGGAATATCCGCGCGCTGACCGCCCTGATAGCGTTTGCGCCCGGTGATCCAGCCCCCAAAATTTGCAAGAGCGCGTTCAAGCGGCTGCGTTTTGCGCAGATCACAGCAGGCATCGACGTCTGCCTGATGCAGCAGCCCATCAACGTCATGGGTAAAGACCGCATCCCGGTTGGGCGTGATGATCTGTAGGTTTGTCAGACCCAGCTTTGCCGCAACTTCGCGCTGGTAGGTCAGCGTTTCGGCAAACAGCATTTCAGTGTCCAGAAAAATCACCGGCGTGTCTGGATTGATCTTGGCCACCATATGCAACAGCACAACGCTTTCCGCGCCGAAGCTGCTGACAAGGGCCACAGGACCAATCTCACCGTCATCCAGTGCGTGTTTCAGAACGGTCTGCGCATCGGATTTGCGATGCAGCAGGTTGCGGCGTTCGGCGATTTCCTTAAGCGGCATTTTTCGCGGCCTTTTCTGGGTAGAGGAATGCTTTGAACGGTTCAGCGCCAAGGCGCTTGTAGGTTTGCAAGAAGGTCTCGGCAGGGTTGTCGCGAATGTCGAGGTAGCCAAGTACGAGCCGTTCGATGGCCGGGATGATCTCATCCGCCGAAAAGCCGGGGCCGGCGCGTTCGCCGATGGCTGCATCTTCTGTGCCGTCACCACCAAGGGTGACTTGGTAGTTTTCGACACCGGCCCGGTCCAGCCCAAGGATCCCGATATGTCCAACGTGGTGATGCCCACAGGCGTTGATGCAGCCCGAGACTTTCACTTTCAGCGGACCAACTTCGTGTTCCAGCTTCAACTCATCAAAGCGGGTCGCGATTTCCTGTGCAATCGGGATCGAACGTGCTGTGGCCAGCGCGCAATAATCCATGCCGGGGCAGGCGATGATATCGCTGATCAGCCCGATGTTGGCTGTCGCCAAACCCGCAATGCGCAGGTCGGCATAGATCGCGGCAAGATCGGATTTATGCACGTATGGCAGGATGACATTCTGTTCATGGCTGATGCGCAATTCATCATGGCCGTACTTGCGCGCAAGTTCTGCCATCACGCGCATCTGGTCGGCGGATGCATCGCCCGGCGTCGCGCCGTGTGCTTTCAGCGAGATGCTGACAATCGCGTAATCCGGGTTTTTATGCGCCGCAAGGTTCGTATCTGCCCAAGACCGGAACGCGGGGTTCGCGGCTTTGTACGCGTCAAACCCATCGGTGCTGGCGGTTTTATAGGCAGGCGGGGCGAAATGCGTTTCAATGTCGCGCAGCATGTCTTGATCAACGCCTGAAAAGCCGGGTTTGATTTCTGCAAATCGCTTTTCGACAAGGTCAGAAATTGCTTCAATTCCATGCTCGTGCACGGTGATCTTAATGCGCGATTTGTATTTATTGTCGCGACGTCCCAGCAGGTTCCAGACGGACACAACGGCCTCGACATATGGCAGAAGATCAGCGGCGTGCAGAAAGTCCCGCAGCACTTTGCCAATCATCGGCGTGCGGCCCAAGCCGCCCCCGACGAAGATGCGGTAGCCTGTTTCGCCGTTCTGTTCGACGACCTGCACCGCCACATCATGGGCGCGCAGCACCGCGCGGTCATTCGTAGCACCTGAGACGGCGATCTTGAACTTGCGTGGCAGGGCCTGAAATTCAGGATGGTCTGTGGACCATTGGCGCAGCAGTTCAGCCACCGGGCGCGGATCGGCGATTTCATCGGCCGCAGCCCCGGCAAAGTGATCGGCAGTCACGTTGCGGATCGTGTTCCCTGATGTTTGGATCGCGTGCATTTCCACGTCAGCCAAAGCCGACAGGATCGCAGGCACATCCGGCAATTTCGGCCAGTTGTATTGGATGTTCTGGCGCGTGGTGAAGTGGCCATAGCCTTTGTCGAATGTCTCGGCGATATAGGCCAGCTGATCCATCTGGCGCCCGTTCAGCGTGCCATAGGGGATCGCCACACGCAGCATGTAGGCGTGCAATTGCAGGTACAAACCGTTCATCAGGCGGAAAGGCTTGAATTCATCTTCGGTCAATGATCCGTCAATGCGCCGGGCCACTTGGCCAGAGAATTCGGCCACGCGGTTGCGCACGAAGGCTTCGTCAAAGTCATTGTACTTATACATTTTTCTGCTCCACCTGTTTGCCATGGGCATAGTTTGAAGGGCCGCGCGTGCGAAATTCTTCGCGGAAGTGTGTCGGGGCCGGGCCATCGGGGGTGTCTTTGGCATCGGCCAGATAGGCCCCGGCGATTTCATCTTTGCGCGCTTGCGCTTCAAGCAGGCGCAGGTCGGCGTTGGCTTCATCGGTCAAAAGCTCGGCCTCGCGGATATCGCGGGTCCATGTATCGTCCTCGGTCAACCAGATCGCATCGCCTTCTAGCAACGCATTGGCGGTGACGACTTTGGGTGTGAAGGCTTTGGGCATTATGCCAGCTCCTCGAATTTGATGGCCTGTGCGGCAGCAGCGCGGGGCGCGAGGCCGTAGAATGTGATGGCGGGGCCTTTAAGATTGGCGTTTGTCAGCGTCGGTTCGAGTTCACCCAATGTGGTGGCGATGATCTGTTGATCGGCGCGGCTGACGTTTTCGATGATTGTCACAGGTGTCGCCGGGTCCGCCCCGTGCATCAGCAGGCGGCCTTGGATGAAACGGGCGGACTTTTTGCCCATGTAGATCGCGGCCACTTCGCCGGTGGCGGCAAGCGCTTTCCAGTCGTGATCGGCATAACCTTTGGTGTCGTGCCCTGTGATCAGGCGCACGGCGGAATTGCGGTTCCGCTTGGTCAGGCTTTGCCCGATGTTGGCGACAGCCGCAGACGCTGCGGTGATACCGGGGATAATTTTGTAGGGGATCTGTGCTGCTTCAATCGCTTCGATTTCCTCATCAAGGCGGCCAAACACCGTTGGATCGCCCGCTTTTAGCCGCACGACGTGGGCACCGTTTTGGGCGTGCTCTACGATCAGCGCATCAATGTCGGATTGCTTGGCGGATTTCCCGAAACCTTCTTTTCCGACGTCGATCATCGTCGCTTCGCGCCGCGCCAGTTCGAGGATTTCAGGTGTGACAAGCCGGTCATAGATCACCACATCAGCCGCATCGAGCGCCTTGCGTGCCTTCATCGTCAGCAGATCAGGATCGCCGGGGCCAGCACCGACAAGGTCAACGTGGCCTTCCTTAGCGTCGGCCATGACGTGTTTGTCCAGCAATGTGCCGAGCGCGGGAAGAATGCCGTCTTGGCCTTTGGCTTCAACCGCTTCGGGGCCGGACTTAAAGTAGTATTCGCCCCAAAATTCGCGGCGCTTGCGGCCCATGGGAAGCACATCAACGGCCTTGCGGAAGGTCTTGCCGATCTTTGCAAGCACGCCCAACTGTGCTGGCAGCTTTGCTTCAAGGTCAGCTTTAATCGCGCGCGCCAATACGGGGGCTGCGCCTTCGGTGCCGATGGCCACGACCACAGGGTCGCGGTCCACGATGGCGGGGGTGATGAATTGACTGTCGCCCAAATTGTCGACGATGTTCACTTTCGCCCCGTCCGCATGGGCGAGGGCGGCAACACGCGCATCTTCCGCATCGTCTTCGTTGGCGGCATAGAATAGGACCGCGCACATCGCATCGCCCGGTTCCATCGCGCGGGGAATGTAGGTCAGTTTGCCGCTGGCGTGCCACGCGTGGATTTCGTCTGCAGCATCATCTGCGATGACTGTGACGTGCGCCGTGGTCTTCAGGATCAGGCGCAATTTGGCAAGTGCAGCATCCCCACCGCCTGACAAGACGATGCGGCGCCCGGCGACGGCCATGAAGACTGGAAAATGATCCATAAGCGTGATCCTTTGCGTTTCTTGGTCTTAATATAGGATATTGTTCTGGTTTTTGCCCATAGGTCTGGGTAAGTAAGGACATATGTTCTGTGTATTTGGGTCATAGGGCCGGAAATTCTGTTTGAAGGGGATATTTGGAATGTCAGTGCGGATTGATGAAACGGATCGGAAAATCCTTGCTGCGTTGCAGCGGGACGCCTCACAATCTCTTGATGAGATTGCCCGTGATGTGGGGTCGTCCAAGACCCCTGTCTGGAACCGCATCAAGAAATTGAAGGCTGCGGGTGTGATTGGTCAGCAGACCGTCATGCTGGATGCCCAAGCCTTGGGTTTTGAGGCCTGTTTCTTCGTCCTCATCCGCACATCCGAACATGAGGCCGAATGGCAGGCCAAGTTTCTGGCTGCATTGCAAGCCCGCCCCGAAGTGCAAGAGGCCCATCGTTTGGCGGGTGATATTGACTACATCCTAAAGGTCCGCGTGCAGAACGCCCGTGCCTATGATGAATTCTATCAGGCCCTGATTTCCGAGGTCCGGGTGTTTAATGTGACGGCCCTTTTGTCGATGGAAGAGATCAAGTCGACCGTTGTTCTGCCATTGTGAAAATGGGCGCTACCGCGCGTTCTTGTTTATAACGTCTTGGCGGGTGTGACGTTTGATCTGCGCGCTTGTGTGGGTTGTGGGTGCGGCGCCGTCGCCATTGTCGCTCGGACCAATGGCGCGAAAATGGCGACCGAGGATATTTCAAAACCAAAGAGTGATGGGCGTGCCGCTTAGTTTTTTGTGACCATGAGGGATGTCAGGCCGTGGAAATGATAGCTGTTGCTGTAGCTGGGTGCGCTGGTCAGTTTGAGGTTTGGGCAACGTGATCGCAGCGTTCGCAGCGCGATTTGCACCTCCAGTCGTGCAAGTGGTGCCCCGACGCAGAAGTGGATGCCGCCGCCAAAGCTGGTGTGGGCGGCACCTTTCCGCGTGATGTCGAAGACATTCGGGTCAGTGTAGGTGTTTGCGTCCCGGTTGGCGCTTCCAAGCAGGCAGGCCAGTTGGTCGCCTTTCTTTAGCGGTGTGCCGAAGAAGTCGAGGTCTTCGTAGACCCAGCGCGTGAACATGTGCAACGGTGCATCAAAGCGGAAGATTTCTTCAACTGTACCGGGCGTGATCTTAGGATTGTCGTGTTCAAGCAGCGCTTTGACCCCGTTGCCGATCGTGTGCACCGTCGCCTCGTGCCCTGCATTCAGCAGCAGGATGCAAGTCGAGATCAGTTCGGCGTGGTTCAGTTTGCTCCCATCTTCCTCGGCTGCGATCAGGGTCGAGATCAGGTCATCGCCGGGCATTTTGCGTTTATGTGCGATGAAATCGGTAAGGTAGGCGCTGAAATCTTTGGTGGCTTGTGATGCTGTCGTTTCTATCGCGCGCGTGCGCCGCGCTTGATACATCGCAACCATCGCGTTGGACCAGGCCAGCAGTTGATCGCTGTCGCCTTCTGGCACGCCAAGAAGGCGCGCGATGATCCGCACGGGCAAGGGCTGCGCGAAGAGCGGCAGCAGATCAAAGGCTGCATCCTGCGGGAATGCGTCAATCAAGGCGTGGCTCAGCGCTGTGATTTCAGGATCAAGCGCGCTGATGCGCCGGCTGGTGAACGCCCGCAGCACAAGGCTGCGCAGCCGCGTGTGCCGGGGTGGTTCCAGTTCCAGCATCGAATGGGCTTCGTTTGCATAAAATGGCGCAAGGTGATCGGGGATTGCCGGGGCTTGGTCTGCGGGGATTTCACGCCCCATCCGCCTGTCCCGCAGCGCGCCCGTCACCGCCCGGTGCGTTGTGGCGCAGGCCATGTTGTAATCGTCCCACCAGATGACATCCCCGGCCGCGCGCAGTTGCGCATAAAACGGGTAAGGATTCTGGACGAATGCCGGGTCTGTAGGGGATTGCTGAAAGGCTTTCATAGGCTGATCAGTTGCAAGAAGGTGCAGGTGTTGCAAGCCCTAAGCTTGCGCAACTTAGCCGCGACTTTCTGCCACGCGGGTGAATTCACAACCCTGTGATAGCCTTTGGTATGCCAGCGAACACGAAGGTGTGCGCGGCATATCATTTGGGGGGAGAGAGACTTGAGATGGCCAAAAAGCCATTGCCCGAGGATCAATTGGACGCACAGGCCTATGCGCGGGCCACACGCCAGTTTCAACTGGTGCAAAAAGTGCTGCCTCAAGATGCCGTGGAACGGCTGGCCCAAGAGGTGGTGCGCCGCCTGAATTTCCGCATGCCCCGCAATGCGGCCATCGCGGGTTTCCCGGATGCCGAACAGATCAGCCGTTTATGTGCCGCCCTTCTGTCACCCGATGATGCCGCCGGGGATCGCATCATTCTGGCCGCGCGTCAGGATGGGGCTTCGCCTGAGGTCATTTATCTGGGCTACGTCGCCGGGGCTGCCCGCCGTTTGGGCGTGCTTTGGGAAGAAGATCAGGTCAGCTTTGCCGAAGTGACAGTTGCCTCGTCCCGCCTTTATCGCATCATTCGCGGGCTGCGCCATGTGCTGGATGCAGCTGCGTTGAAGCAGGGCGTGGATCGTCACGTTCTATTCGCTTTGGTGCCCGAAGACACCCATACCCTTGGGATCGAGATGGCCACAGATCTCTTCCGCCGTGATGGCTGGGACGTCGAGATGTCGGTGGGTGAGGATCATGATCAAATCGTGTCCCGCACCGAAAATGAGCGCTTTCAATCGGTCGTCCTTGTTGCCCATTCCGAAAGCACGCTGCCCAATTTGATCAGCCTGGTGCTGGCTCTGCGCATCACCCAGCCCATGGCCTATATCGTTGTCGCCGGGAATATCGTGTCGCAGCGTGACGATGTGGGTGATCTTGTTGGCGCAGATGATGTGATCGTCGAGATTGAAACCGCCGCTGAGCGTTTGCGCGCCATTATTGGCCCCGCGACTTAGGCGCTTGCATCCGCGCGCCCGATCGGGCTTTGATAGGCTCTGCAGACGTTTGGGGGCGCGCGTGATGCCGTTGGATCAGTTCACATGACAAAGCTGCTTGGTCGCCGCAGCATCTTGGCTTTTGCCTTTGTCCTGCTTGTTTGCCTGTTTGCGGGCGGTGTGTGGCGTGTGGCCTACATCTCGGCTTTGGATCAACTGGCCCGGCGCGGGCAGGCGGATTTGGCCTTGGCTGCCGATGGTTTGACCAGCCAGCTTGAGCGCTATCGCGAATTGGCGGTGCTTTTGGCCGATCACCCGGATTTGCGCCCTGCTGTTGAGGCAGGCCAACCTGTGAATGCCGAAGCCTTACTGCTGGATGTGGCGGATAAGACCGGGTCTTTGGATATTGCGGTGTTGGATGCGACGGGCCGTGAGGTGGCGCGGGCAGCGGGTGCGCCGGATGTCGCGCATGAGGGCCGCCCTTATTATGAGCGGGCAATGGATGGGGCCTTGGGCGTCTATCACCTTTATTCTGAACGCTACCAGCGCCGCGCTTTTGTCTTTGCAGCCCCCATGTTTTCCGAAGGCGGACCCGTTATCGGGTCGGTTCTTGTCACCGCCGACATGGAAGCGGTCGAGGCTGCGTGGCGCGGGGATCGCCCCGCCTTGTTCTTCACCGACGAGTTGGGCGTTGTGTTCCTGACCAACCGTACAGAGCTTTTGTTTGGCAGCCGCACCCCTGGTGCGCCCTTGCAGGGGGTATCCGCAGAATATCCTGCGAACCGTCTTGCACCTTTCATTCAATTCGCCCCGCGCCCCTTTGCCGGGCGCGATGTGTGGCAGGTGGACGGGGGCCGATATCTGCCCGAAACGGCGGTACATCTGGAATTGCCTGTGCCGGTGATTGGCATGGTGGGCGAAGCTTTGATCGACGTCACCCCGGCGCGCCAGTTGGCGAATTTGCAGGCGGCAGTGGCGGCGGCTTTGTGTCTCATGTTTGGCGTCATGCTTTTTTGGGTGGCTGAACGCCGTCGCACCTTGGCCCTTGCCAATCAGCGCCTTGAGGCCCGGGTGGCGGATCGGACCTCGGACCTCGAACGTCTTAACGCCGATCTGCGTCGCGAGGTTGAAACCCGCGCCGAAGCAGAGGCGCAATTGACCCGCGCCCAAGCTGAATTGGTACAGGCAGGCAAGCTATCTGCCCTTGGGCAGATGTCAGCAGGCATTAGTCATGAATTGAACCAGCCGCTGATGGCGATCCGGTCTTTTGCCGAGAATGGGCAGGCTTTTCTCGCGCGTGGCAAACCTGAGAAGGCTGATGAAAATCTGGGCCGCGTGTCCGAACTTGCCCGCCGCATGGGCCGCATCATCCAGAACCTGCGCGCCTTTGCCCGTCAGGAAAACGCGCCCGTAATGGATGTGGATATTGTCGCTGTGATTGATGCTGTGGTCGAAATTTCGGGGCCGCGCGCGCGTCAATCCGAGGTCAGCCTTGATTGGCAGCGCCCGGGTGCGCCGGTGATGGTGCGCGGTGGGGATGTACGCCTTCAGCAGGTGCTGATGAACCTTGTGGGCAATGCGATTGATGCGATGGAGCAAAGTGCACACAAGCGTGTCGAATTGGGTGTAGAGATGTCTGACCGGGTCCGCGTGACGGTCCGCGATACAGGGCCCGGCATTGCCGAGCCTGAGAAGATATTTGATCCGTTTTATTCCACCAAGGCCGTCAGTGACGCCGAAGGCATGGGACTGGGTCTGTCGATTTCCTATGGTTTAGTCCAGAGTTTCGGTGGTGCCATTCAGGGGCGTAATCATCCCGATGGTGGTGCTGTCTTTACCATCGCCCTTGATCCGGCTGTGGCCGAGGCTGCGGCATGATCCGGTCGGTCCTTCTGGTCGATGATGATCGCGAGGTGCGCGAGGCCTTGGGCCAAACGCTGGAACTGGCCGATCTGAACCCGATCCTTGCGGGGTCTTTTGTGGCCGCAAAGGATCAGATCACCGCCCAGTTTCCTGGCGTCGTCGTCACCGACATTCGCATGCCCGGGCGCGATGGGTTTCACCTCTTGGCCCATGCCCGCACGGTTGATCCCGAACTGCCTGTTATATTGCTGACAGGCGAGGCGGATGTGCCGATGGCCGTGCGTGCCATGGCAGATGGGGCCTATGCGTTCCTTGAAAAACCCTGCGCGCCGCAGGATTTTCTGGCGGCGATTGAACAGGCTTTGGCACAGCGCAGCACGGTTCTGGAAAGCCGCCGTCACAAGTTACAGATGGAAACTGGCGATGCAGCCGCGCGGATGCTTTATGGGACGTCGGCAGAGGCGAATGCCTTGCGTGATCGCTGCCGCAGCGTCGCCAAAACCACTGGTGAAGTCCTGATCACGGGCGAAGCGGGTGTTGGCACGCCGAAAGTGGCTGAAGTGATCCACCTGCTGTCCCCCATGGCGCGCAATTCCTTTGTGAAACGTGCTGCTGGGTCGCTGGATGGTGTGGCCTTGCGCGAAGCATTGGTGCAGGCCAAGGGCGGGACGTTGTTTTTGGACGAGATCGGCACGCTGCCATCAGCTGTGCAATTTGCATTGCTTGATGTGCTTGAGGCAGGCGGTGCGCCCCGCGTTGTCGCCGCCACGACGCGCCCTTTGGAAGGGGCGGTGGCCGAGGGGACGTTTTCGGCCGATTTATTCTACCGGATTGATCTGATGCGCGTGCGCATCCCATCCTTGCGTGAACGGCCCAGCGACATCCCGGTGATGTTTGAACATTATGTCGCCCAAGCCTGCGAACAGGCGGCTTTGCCGGTGCCAGACGTCCCAGCTGACATGGTCGCCCGCCTTATGGCCCAAGACTGGCCCGGCAACGCCCGCGCGCTTATGTCAACCGCGATGCGCTTTGCTTTGGGCGTGGGAGAGCCGCATGACGTCGGTGCCTTAGGCCTGTCTGAACAGATGGAGCAGGTCGAACGCTCGATCCTGATTGCGGCTTTGCAAAAGCATCAGGGCCGCGCGGGAGACACAGCAGCGGCCCTGAAACTGCCCCGCAAGACATTCTATGACAAACTCGCGCGGCATGGGCTTAAGGCAGAGGCCTATCGGAAAATGCCGACGGTGTCCTGATCCGGGTCAGGGATGGGCAGATCAAACCCGCTTAGGCGCAAATTCTGATCGCCCGGCCATGCGATGTCATAGCCGAAGGTCACCACCTGCGTGCTGCCTGCCTGCATATCCAGCGTCCATGCCATCAGGCCGCGCACCCCGCCTACATCCTGTTCGGATGGCTGCGGGGTGGCGCGAACTGCGATCTTTAGGTCTTCGTTTTCTGACACCGGGGCCCGGTCATAGATTGTCAGCGGGATGTCATAGGGCAGAACGGAGGTGGCGGTCATCATGAACGCCTCTTCGCGCGTGTTGGTCGTGCTGACCAGCCCGTAATCCCCGGTTTCGCGATTGGTCACCTCAGTCGCGATGGTGATCCCGTCGATCACACCGAAGGGCAGGTCAAGTGTCGCATCTGCTGCCGTGTAGGGCAGGGTGGTTTGCCCGATAAAGGCCCCATCCACATAAACCGACCCGTTGCCGGGCAGGATTGGGCCGTCGAAGCTGTTTTCGAGGGTCGCATAGAGATATGCGCTTGGATCAAGGCGCGGGGTGGCGCGGGCACTTGTGGCGACTTCGGTTGTAGTGGCATCAATGCGCACTTGCCGCGTGGTGCCGTCGCCGTCAATGTCGGCGCGTTCGGTCAGTACATAGGTCAGCGTGCGCCCATGGGTTTCGTAAGCGACGGGCGCGGTATCGGCGGCAATCTTCATAGGGGCCTGCGCGCGTCTGACTTGGAAGTCTTCTGCCACAACCCCAGAGGTTGCGGCCTGCGGGTCCCAAAGCGTGACGATCTGTTCGCCAAACATCGGCGCATCCATCCGCAAGGAGGGCCGCGCGGTTGATAGCGTCAGCGCAACATTATCCCAAGCCTCGCCCGTGTTTTGATGCACGCGCGCGTGGCGCTCAATTGCAAGGTTGGCAGTGTCCCCTTGCGTCAGGCGCAGGTCATAGACAGGCCGCCACCCTGCAGCGCTGGTGCGATATTCAAGGTTGAGCGTGCCGTCGATGGCCGTATCTGCGACAATCTTGATCGTGGCGACAGATGTGTCCTGCGCGGGGAGTTGCGTGGCGGTCATACGTTGCTGCACCTCTGCAATCTCTTGCTGGACGTCTTTTAGATCATCAATGATGCCCTGCTTTTCACGCTCGGCTGTGATCTTGGCAAGAAGCGCGATTTCCATCTGCTCGGCCAAGACCCCGATGGTTTCGCCCCAGTCGGTGGCATCGCGCGGGGTGAAGGTGGCCTCATTGACCATGGTTTGCGGTTCACGCTCTATCAGCGTTTCCACCATGCGCAGGCGGCCGTTGGCGACGTCGATCTTGGTGTCTGCGGTGTTGATGGCGAAGGTCAGGTTGTCTTGACGCTTGATCAATGCCTCCAACTCTGCCTCCAAAGCGAGGTATTCAGGCGTATCGGTTTGCGTGCGCGGGGGCAGGCGGCGGATACGGTGATCAACGGATACGATGCGAAAGGTTGTATTCGCGAGGCCTGTGACGCGCAGACTGTTTGCGTCAAAGTTAAGCGGCAGGTCATCAATCAAGATCTGGTGGTGGCCTGCTTGGGCGCTGAACTTGGCTGTGCGGGTGATGGTGGCACCTTCGGTAAAGACGATGGCGGCGTCGATCTTGCTATCGACGTCGATAATGTCGGCCAAGGCCGGGGCGCTGGTCAGCAAGAACAGCGCCGTGGTGGTCATGAGGGTTTTCATAAGATGTGTCCTTTCAAATCCGTATTTGGGGGTTTGACGGGTGGGCACGGGTGATCCTTGGATAAAAGTGCAGATTTTTCTGTGCGAATTTCCGCACAGTTAGCGCAAGCGGATGTGCGAAGTTTCGCACAAGGTAGGATTGTATGCGTGAGGTGTGGGCCTTATCATTCTGATTTCGTTTGATTTTCGATATTCAGCAAACACATATTGGCATGCCATCACATGCCTGCTTTCATCCGCCCCAAGGCCCGCATTGTTTGCGGGTTCGTTTCAAATCTGGGAGGATTCAATGAAAAATCTGTTCACGGCTGCTTCGGTTGCAGCCCTTTCCTTTGTGGCAGCCCCTGCATTCGCAGACGGTCACACAGGCTGCAACGATGGCGAAATCGTCATCAAATTCAGCCACGTCACCAACACTGACCGCCACCCCAAGGGGATCGCGGCGACATTGCTGGCAGAGCGCGTCAATGCCGAAATGAACGGCACGGCCTGCATGGAAGTGTTCCCGAACTCGACACTTTACACTGACGAAAAGGCGCTTGAGGCCCTGTTGCAGGGGGAAATCCAGCTGGCCGCCCCGTCGCTGTCGCTGTTTGAACCCTTCACCAAGCAGTTCCGCCTGTTTGATTTGCCGTTCATGTTCACAAACATCAACGCAGTTGACCAGTTCCAGGCCTCTGATGCGGGTCAGTCTTTGAAAGACAGCATGCAGCGCCGTGGCCTGCAGGGTCTTGAATTCTGGCACAATGGTATGAAGCAGATGTCTGCAAACGTGCCGCTGGTGTCACCAACAGATGCTGAAGGTCTGAAGTTCCGCGTACAGCCTTCCGACGTGCTTGTCGCGCAGATGGAAGCCATTGGCGGTTCACCGCAGAAGATGGCGTTCGCTGAAGTTTACGGCGCGCTCCAGCAGGGTGTTGTGGACGGTCAGGAGAACACATGGTCCAACATCTTTGGGCGCAAGTTCTTTGAAGTGCAGGACGGTGTGACCGAAACCAACCACGGGATCATCGACTATCTTGTTGTGACCTCTGTTGACTGGCTTGACAGCCTTGACGCGGATGTGCGCGATCAGTTCCTGACGATCCTGTCAGAAGTGACCGAGACACGGAACTCGGAATCTACGAAAGTGAACGAAGACGCCAAGAATGCGATCATCGAAGCGGGCGGCGAAGTCCGCCAGCTGACCGCAGAGCAGCGGGCCCTTTGGGTTGACGCGATGAAGCCCGTTTGGGAGCAGTTCTCTGACGATGTTGGTCAGGAAAACATTGACGCCGCTCAGGCGATCAACGCGGCCCTGTAAGCCAAATATGATGGCCCCGCGTCATGCGCGGGGCCATTGATAAGAAGGGGGAGGGCTCATGAAAGAGCGCGGCAGTTTTATCGACACATTGGAAGAGACGATCATCGCGGCCATCCTTGGCGTGATGACTTTGATCACTTTCGCTAATGTGGTTGTGCGCAAATCGGGCGGGAATATTCTGTGGGCCCAAGAGGTCACGGTGTTTTTGTTTGCTTGGCTTGTCATTCTGGGGGCGTCTTATGCCCTGAAGAAGGGGCAGCATTTGGGCGTAGATGCGTTGATCAACGCGGTCTCACCGCCTGTGCGCCGGGTGCTTGGCATTCTATCTGGCTTGGCCGTCTTTTCCTTTGCTTTCCTGATGTTCAAAGGGGCCTGGGATTTCTGGGCGAACTTTGGCGAATTGCCTGAAACCACGGGCCGTTGGTTCCCGACAGGTTTTGAAGACGAATTCCGCGGCAAGGGTTGGTATGAAACCACATCCACCCCAATCCCTGATTTCATGCGTTTTATTGAGGGAATCTTCAACTTTGGAGAACCCTACGACAAGATGCCCCGCCTTGTGCCCTATCTGGTGCTTCCCATCGGGATGGGTCTGTTTTTCCTGCGTGCCTGCCAGGTCTGCTGGAAACTTTACAAGGGTGATATCGACCGGCTGATCGTCAGCCATGAAGCCGAAGACGACGTGGCCGAGGCGGCCGCGACGCTGAAGGGGAAGTAGATCATGGAAATCGCAATTCTCTTCACGCTTGTCATTGGGCTGATGATGATCGGCGTGCCGATTGCCATTTCGCTTGGCTTGTCGTCGATTATCTTTCTGCTGATCTATTCGAACGCGTCCCTGAGTTCAGTGTCTGGCACGTTGTTTGATGCCTTTGAGGGGCATTCAACCCTGCTTGCCATTCCGTTCTTCATTCTGGCCTCAAGTTTCATGTCCACGGGCGGGGTCGCCCAAAGGATCATTCGCTTCTCTATCGCCTGCGTCGGCCACTTGCGCGGTGGTCTGGCCATTGCTGGTGTCTTCGCCTGTATGATGTTTGCGGCCCTGTCCGGGTCATCCCCGGCCACAGTGGTTGCCATCGGGACGATCGTTATCGCGGCGATGCAGCAGGCGGGCTACACCAAGGAATTCGCCGCCGGTGTGATCTGTAACGCAGGCACATTGGGCATTCTGATCCCGCCCTCAATCGTGATGGTCGTCTATGCGACGGCTGTTGAAGTGTCGGTGGGCCGGATGTTCCTGGCCGGTGTGATCCCGGGGATTTTGGCCGGTCTGATGCTGATGATTGCGATCTATGTGATGGCGCGCATCAAGAATATGCCATCTGGTAACTTCGCTGGCCTGCGCGAGGTTTGGGAAAGTTTCCGCGATGCTGCATGGGGTTTGTTCCTGATCCTGATCATTATGATGGGTATCTACGGTATTCCCGGCATCACCAATGCGATCTTTACTCCGACCGAAGCGGCGGCAGTGGCGGCGATGTATGCCTTCCTTGTGGCATCCTTTATCTACCGCGATATGGGGCCGCTGAAAGGTGAAGGCGAGACGCGCTATTCGCTGCTTAAGCGCCCTTACGCTTTGCTGACAGCTTTCGTGCACCGTGACACCCGCGATACGTTGTTTGAAGCGGGTAAGCTGACGATTACGCTGATGTTCGTGATCGCCAACGCGCTGATCCTCAAGCACGTGCTGACCGATGAGCAGGTGCCCCAGCACATCGCTGAAGTCATGCTGGATGCGGGCTTTGGTCCGGTGATGTTCCTGATCGTGGTCAACATCATCCTGTTGATCGGTGGTCAGTTTATGGAGCCATCAGGGTTGCTTGTGATCGTGGCCCCGCTTGTGTTCCCGATTGCCATCGAACTTGGGATTGATCCTATTCACCTTGGTATCATCATGGTTGTGAACATGGAGATCGGGATGATCACCCCGCCGGTTGGTTTGAACCTGTTTGTCACCTCTGGTGTGGCAGGCATGCCGATGATGTCTGTCGTGAAGGCTGCACTGCCCTTCCTTGGTGTGCTGTTTATCTTCCTGATTATGGTCACGTACATTCCGGCAATTTCGACCTTCCTGCCCAATCACTTTATGGGGCCGGAGATCATAATCAATTAAACGGAGCGCGTGCCGCGCATTGTTTTTCTAAGAGCTTGAGAGGCGACGCATTATGAGGTGTGTCGCCTTTTGGTTGGCGTTCGATATGCCTCCGGCGGAAGTTTTTTTGGACAAAGAAAGACGAAAGGGGCGCGTTGCTTTGTGCGATGCGCCCCATTGATGGGTGGGTATTGTTTGGGGTTTAGTAGGATTCGAGTGCGCTGATGATGGGCGAGAAGTCAGCGGCTTTGAGGGATGCTCCGCCGACCAGTGCGCCGTTGACGTGGGGGACGCTGAAAATGTCTTTCGCATTGCTGCCTTTGACCGAGCCGCCGTAGAGGATTGCGAGGGCTGGGTAGGCCGCGCGGATGTGCGCGTGGACTTCGCCGATTTGGTCAAGCGTCGGGACTTTGCCGGTGCCGATTGCCCAGACGGGTTCGTAGGCGATGACCGTGTTTTCGGATGTTGCGCCGTCGGGCATGGAGCCGTTCAGCTGGGTTGTGATAATGTCGAGCGTTGTGCCGGCTTCGCGTTGCGCGAGGGTTTCGCCGATGCAGACGATGGCGGTAAGGCCTGCGCGGTGTGCGGCCTCAGACTTGGCTTTGATGGTTGCATCCGTTTCACTGTGATCTGTACGTCGTTCAGAATGGCCGACGATCACGGCTGTTGCCCCGGCCTCGGCCAGCATTTCGGCGGCGATATCGCCTGTGTGCGCCCCGGATGTGTTTGCGTGGCAGTCCTGCCCGCCGATTTGGACATTCCCTGCGTGCGCGGTGGCCTGTGCAATCAAAACCGCCGGCGGGCAAATCAGAATTTCAACGCAGGATTCGCTATGCGCGTCGGCCAGTGTGCTGATTTCGCCAAGCGCTGCAGCGCTTCCGTTCATCTTCCAGTTTCCGGCGGCGATTTTGCGCATGATGTTTATCCTTTGTTGTCAGTGTGGTCTGACTAGCAAGGGTTGCGGCAAGTTGCAAAATACGTTTGGGGATTTGTGATCTATGGCTGGCTTGAAAGAAGGGGCGCTGCCCCTCGCTTTGCTCACCCCGCCATATTTTCATTCAAAAGAAGCAGGATTTCGGACAGGGAGGCGATGGTTTGGCGCGCAAGGCCACTTGGATTTGCGTCACAGGTGCTTACTTGGCGGTCAGCGATTCATCGAATTTGATCGACTCGCCACAGCCGCAGGCATCGGTGACATTTGGATTCTTGAACTTGAAGCCTGCTTCGAGGAGCGAGACTTCATAGTCAATCTCTGTGCCGAAGAGAAACATCTGCGCCATGGGCGCGATCATCACCCGTGCGCCGTCTTGTTCGACGACCTCGTCCATGGCGTTGACCTCGGTCACGTATTCCATGGTGTATTCCATCCCCGCACAGCCGCCTTTCTTGACACCAATACGCAAGCCTTCATGGCCGTCTTTGGCCATAAGCTTTGCGATTTGGGTGGCGGCCTTGTCGGTGATGGTGACGGCTTGCTTGCCGGGGATGCCAAACATGTGCGGTCTCCTTTGACTGTAATGTAGGGGGCGGGCCGCCATTGCTCAAGGGTCAGGCGGGTGCAATCGTGGATTAGTGATAGTCCGGTCGAAATTGCGCTTGAATGCGCAACGACTTGTCGCCCTATGGGGCAGGTCGCAAAGGACGGGCGCAATACCGCCGACAGCGGAATTGATCCTGGCCATTGCCTGTCTTGACCGGATGGTGCGTGATATTATGTGTAGGTAAAAGTTGTTCGCGTTGACTGGCGTGATCAGGGACGCATGTTTCTATCGACATCTATTGGAGAGACTATGTCGCGCTATAGCAGAGATTTCGAAGATACCCCCAACGCCCCTTTGCACGTCAGAGGTGGGCGGGGTTATTCGCGCTATCGCGAAACACCGCGCGCGGCTGACAAATTGCAGTGTCATATCTGTGACGGAGATGGTGTTTATGCTGGGGCGGATGGGCCCGTTGCATGTGATTTATGTGATGGATCAGGCCGGGTTGATGCGCAAACGCTGGAAGATGTGGTGCTGTTTCGCACGCGCAACCGGGGTTAGATTCTGCCCGGGCCTACATGAACCCCAGTTCAAGCCGCGCCTCGTCTGACATCATATCCATGCCCCACTGCGGCTCGAAAGTCATTTCAACGTCTACGTGTTTGACGCCCGGCAGTGGTTCGACCGCGTCGGCCACCCAACCCGGCATTTCGCCTGCCACCGGGCACCCCGGTGCGGTAAGTGTCATGATGATGTTCACGGCGTTATCGTCGGCAATGCTGATCGTGTAAATCAGCCCCAAATCATAGATGTTCACTGGAATTTCAGGGTCATAGACGGATTTGCACGCCCCCACGATATCTTCGTAAAGCGGGTGGTCTGTGCTTGAGGGCGCGATCAGTGGTGCGCCTTCCATCGGTGTTGCTGCGTCAGACATGGGCGTTGGGTTCCGTTATTCCTGACAATTCATATAGGGTTTGTGATGGGGGGCGTAAAGGTCTGGAATTGCGCTGATTGAGGGTGCGGATGCCTCCGGCGGAAGTTTGATTGGACAAAGAAAGAGGGAAGTGGCGCGCTATGCCAAGCGTATTCTGTTTGGCTGCCCTTTTCATGTGCTTCTGATTGCGGCAAGAGGAGGCTTATGACTGATCGTTTTTCGTTTTCTCTGAACGCCACTGACGGCAAGGCCCGCACGGGTGTGATCTCAACCCCGCGCGGTGACATTCGCACGCCTGCCTTTATGCCTGTCGGCACAGCCGCCACCGTGAAAGCAATGATGCCCGAAAGTGTCGCGGCCACGGGTGCTGATATCTTGTTAGGAAACACCTATCATCTGATGCTGCGCCCCACGGCGGAACGCATTGATCGCCTTGGCGGCCTGCATAAGTTCATGAATTGGGATAAGCCGATCCTTACCGACTCGGGTGGCTTTCAGGTGATGAGCTTGGCCGACCTGCGCAAGCTGACCGAGGAGGGCGTGACCTTTAAATCCCATATTGACGGGTCAAAGCATTCCCTCACGCCTGAGCGGTCGATGGAAATACAGCGCCTGTTGGGGTCGGACATTGTGATGTGTTTTGACGAATGTCCGGCACTGCCTGCGGATCGCAGCCGTTTGAATGACAGTATGCAGCTTTCGATGCGGTGGGCGCAGCGGTCGCGTGATGCCTTTGGGGATCGCCCCGGTCATGCGCTTTTTGGGATTCAGCAGGGCGGCCTTGAGGAAGACCTGCGTGCTGAGAGCGCGGAGGCGCTGCGTGCAATTGAATTTGACGGCTATGCGGTGGGCGGCCTCGCTGTGGGCGAGGGGCAGGAGGCGATGTTTCATGTGCTTGACTTTGCCCCGGATCAGTTGCCTGTCGATAAGCCCCGCTATCTGATGGGTGTCGGAAAGCCCGATGATATCGTTGGCGCGGTCAAGCGCGGTATTGATATGATGGATTGCGTGCTGCCCTCGCGGTCGGGACGCACAGGACAATTGTTCACCCGGCGCGGCGTCGTGAACATCAAGAACGCCCGGCACGCAGATGATCCGCGCCCCTTGGACGCTGCCTGCAGCTGTCCGACCTGTCAGAACTATTCCCGTGCCTATCTGCACCACGTTTTCCGCGCCCAAGAGATGATCAGCGGGATGCTGCTTACATGGCACAATCTGCATTACTTCCAAGAGATTATGCAGGGCATGCGGGATGCCATTGCGGATGGCGGATTTGCGACGTGGGAGGCAGACTTTCACCGCCAGCGCGCCCTTGGGGATATTGCGCCGCTTTAGGCAGGTTGCGGTGCCACTGGCCCCACCAGCCGGTGTGCGGCCTTGCCGTGCCGCCTGCCAGTCATTGACGTATCGCTTGCATTCAGCGCGCGGGCGCGGTGGTGGTCACATTCATCGCCCACGATGTCATCAAGCCATGTCGATAACCATGCCATAAACGGCAGTGCGTCGATCCGGTGGGATATTGTGACGTCCCGGCTTGCGCCGTGATCTGCGATGGACATCGCGTAGCCGCCAGTGGGGCCATCGCTGCCGTCATCCAAAAGTTGGGTAAAGTCATAGGCGAAGGACGCATAGGTCGTTTCTTCGGTGATCTCTTGGCGTTGCTGCATCTTGCCTTCGGGCGTTTGATATGTGGCGATGCGCACAAGCGGATTGTGCTTATCAATCACCAGATCATGCAGTTCATCCGTCCAATGCCGGTCCAGCAATCCCGGGTCGGGTAGATGATCGGCCCAAAGCGTGTAGGTCGATTGGTGCGTCTTGAAATTACATGTGCCGGTATATGTCCGGGTCGGAAGCAGTTTGTTCGGCAGATCAAAGGCAAAGAAGATCACCAACAGGGCAAGACCGGCCAATCCATGCCAAGCTGTGAAAGGCGCGATGTTTGCCAGTGGCAATGTGGCAAGCTGCAGGGCGACCCCAAGGCTGACGCCCAGAATAGAACCTTCGCAGATACTGCGGAATTGCGGGGCAAATCGTAAAATCAATGCGGGAATGGCCATAAGGCAAAGGGCGGTCGCGCTGGCGAATGCGAGTGCTTTGAAAGGCCCGGATGCAGGCAACACGCTGACAAAGATCAGCGCTGCAAGCGGGAAAGCTGCAAGAAGGGCAAACAAAACAAGGCGCCGACGTTGGCGTGAGAACAAGGTAAACATGACGTTAAGCTAATGCAGAATCTGTTCAAAATTACGGCGTGCATTTGGCAAAATTAACCTAGTTTCCGGCTTGCCTGCCGCGTCTCTGCCTTCAATTTGAATGATTGCTGCCTTGCGAAGGCCCGGTGTTCAAGGCAATGTGCCGATCAAGAAAAACAAAGTGCGGTTGATATCCGGGAACGAACCCCCCAGATAAGGGTTCCTGACAGGAGTCATCGACGCTGCCGCCAAGCGGGGCCCGATGCCTTGCCGCATATAAGGATAAAAGAGCATGCAAGAACCATTGAGTTCATCCTACCCCGTCCTGCCGCTGCGCGATATCGTGGTATTTCCACATATGATCGTGCCGCTTTTTGTGGGCCGGGAAAAGTCTGTCCGCGCCCTTGAAGAGGTGATGCAGGACGACAAACAAATTCTGCTGGCCAGCCAGATCGACCCCGGTGAGGATGATCCCCAGCCAGAAGGCATCTTTAAGGCCGGTGTCTTGGCCAATGTTTTGCAACTGCTGAAACTGCCAGATGGCACCGTGAAAGTGTTGGTCGAAGGCCGCAGCCGTGTGCGCATTACCGAGTATTTCGAGAATGAGCGCTTCTTTGAAGCCTCCGCCGAATACCTCACTGAAATGCCCGGCAAAACAGAAGAGCTTGAGGCGCTGACCCGGTCGGTTGCGAACGAATTTGAACGCTACGCCAAGGTCAAGAAGAACATCCCCGAAGAAGCCATGGCCGCTGTATCTGACGCGACCGAGCCTGCGAAGCTTGCCGATCTGGTCGCCGGGCATCTGGGGATTGAGGTGGATCAAAAGCAGGGGCTTTTGGAAACGCTGTCAATTTCTGAACGTCTGGAAAAGGTCTTTGGCCTGATGCAGGGCGAAATGTCCGTGT
>CAYPVL010000058.1:0-21483 GCA_964414165.1 uncultured Cognatiyoonia sp. | reverse complement strand
GTGCAGGTAGTTCACGGCTGGGTGGGCCTGATCGTCGGCACCAAAGACCATTTCGGCCTCGCGCGCTTTGTTGGGGGTGTATTTGTCGGTGACCGTCATCGTCCCCAGGATCACACCTTCCTGGTCGCGCAGGGCGATGTCTTGGCCCAGTTCAACAGAGGCTGCGAAATCCTCAGACACATCAAGTGTGATCGGCATTGGCCACAGCTGGCCATCAGCCAAGCGCATGTTTTCAACAACACCGTTATAGTCGTCTTCGCCAAGAAAGCCCTTAAGCGGGTTAAAACCGCCATTCATCAGCAGTTCCAAATCGCAAATCTGACGCGGTGTCAGGTCGTGCGATGTGAGCTCTGCGGCTTCCATTTTCATTTTCTGCGCGCTGTCAAATGACACGTAAAGTTCGGGGATGGGGGCTAAATTGTTTTGCATAATGAGGGACCTATTGTTGGAAGGGACATAGCCGCTTGCGGAACCGGTCAGTTCTGCGTGAAGAATGTCGTATTCTTCAAATTTGCGGGCGAGGAAAAGATCGGTCAGCCGCGTTTTTTCTGCAGCCCCCCGATGGGTGAGGGTGTATGACATGCGCTGGCGTTTGTCGGTACTGGCGCTATCACTGATTTTGATGAACCCTGCGTGAACGGCGGCCTTGAGCTGCGCGTTCAATCGCCCCAGCGATGTGCCCACAGATGCGGCAATATCGCGCTGCGATGCTTGTGGGGTCAGGTTCACCTGCCGCAAAAGCCGAAACAGCGCGTCTTCCTCATCTGTGATCTTTGGTGTTGGCACGTGACCGACTCGGGGTTTGTTCATTTGTGAACGTACTTGGCAGAAAAAGTTTGTTCAGGAAAGAACAAACTTTCTGGGTGCCGGTTTTAAGCCTTGTCCGGAAACAATGTTTGCGTTGCGGCGCGATTGTTTCTGTTTTGGTGCCAGTTGCAGGTGCGGATGCCTCCGGCGGCCATATTTTTATTCAAAAGAAGCAGGAAGGGGCACCTCAATACATAGGGTTGCGCCCAATCAGGTCAGTTCAAAGTTGATGCTTTTGTGCGTCTACTCCGCAGCTACGGCTGTGTCTTCATCTTCTATTTCGGCCAGAAACTTTTCCGCATCCAGCGCCGCCATGCAGCCCATCCCTGCCGATGTCACGGCCTGCCGGTAAACGTGATCTGTCAGATCGCCTGCCGCAAACACGCCGGGGATAGCTGTCTTGGTTGTGCCGGGTTCGACGACGACATAACCGCCGTTATGGGTGTCTAGCTGGTCTTTGACCAGTTCAGACGCGGGCGCGTGGCCGATGGCGATGAACACACCTTTGCAGGGGATATCTGTGATTTCGCCCGTCTTGGTGTGTTTCACTTTTACGCCTTCGACGCCCAACGGCTGATCGGTTCCATAGACCTCTTCGATTTCATTGAACCAAAGTGTTTCGATCTTGGGGTTTTTCATCAGGCGGTGCTGCAGGATCTTTTCGGCCCGCAGTTCATCGCGGCGGTGGATCAGCGTGACCTTGGAGGCAAAGTTGGTCAGAAACAGCGCCTCTTCCACGGCTGTGTTGCCACCGCCCACCACAACGATTTCCTGACCGCGATAGAAAAATCCATCGCAGGTCGCACAGGCAGAGACGCCGAAGCCCTTGAACTTTTCTTCCGTCTCAAGGCCCAGCCATTTGGCGCGCGCGCCGGTGCACAGAATGACAGAGTCCGCGGTCACTGTGCCGCCACTGTCAAGTGCTGCGGTGAAAGGGCGCTTGGACAGGTCCAAATTGCTGACGATATCATGTTTAATGTCGCAGCCCATCGCGCGGGCATGTGCCTCCATCCGCACCATCAGATCGGGGCCTTGCACTTCGGTATCGCCGGGCCAGTTTTCAACTTCGGTCGTGGTGGTCAATTGGCCGCCCGGTTCAATGCCTTGGATCAGCATTGGTTCCAGCATCGCGCGCGATGCGTAGACCCCGGCGGTATAACCCGCAGGGCCAGAGCCGATGATCAGAACTTTGGTGTGCGTCGTTGTCATGGGGGCAGCCCTTTTGTGCAGAAGTTCCCCCCAGATATATCGACCACGCGCAGCGGTTAAAAGCCCCTCGCCGAGGGCTGGTGATAAATAAGATGTGTTATGAAGTTGCGCAAATGTGAAACTTTATTGCGCAACTCTGTGGCTTTGGGTAGTATTCCGCAAAACAAGGGGAAGATAATGCCGGGCACACGTTTGGATGAGATTGATCGCATGATTCTAGCCGAATTACAGGCGGATGGGCGGATGACGAACGTCGAATTGGCCAAGCGCGTTGGAATTTCGGCACCACCGTGCCTGCGCCGGGTGCGCACATTGGAAGAGCAGGGGTTTATCAAAGGATACCACGCCGAAGTTGACGCGCGCGAATTGGGTTTTGAGGTGCAGGTCTTTGCGATGGTTGGTCTGCAAAGTCAGGCCGAGGTTGACCTGTCGGCCTTTGAACAGCGCTGCCAAGGCTGGCCGCTTGTACGCGAATGCCACATGCTCAACGGTGAGGTGGACTTTATTCTCAAATGCGTCGCCCCTGATTTGCGTAGCTTTCAGCGCTTTCTGACCGAGGAACTGACCAGCGCGGAAAACGTGGCTTCGGTCAAAACATCGCTGGTTATTCGCGGGGCCAAGGATGATCCGGGCGTGCCGTTTGATGTGTTGGAAGAAAGACTCGCCCTAGATGCTTGAATGCAACTTTTAGTTGCGTTTTACGGCGTGCGTGATATGCGACATTATGACACATCGCGATTTACCTCTTCAAAATAAGCTCAACGGCCTCAAGCTGCTGCTTGTTGAGGATGACTTTCTGATCCAACTCGACTTGCAAACCCTTCTTGAAGGTGCGGGCGCGCGCGTTGTGACTGCTGCCACATTGCGCGAGGCCGAAGAACTTATCGCCGAACCATATGATATCGCGATCCTTGATATTCGCCTGCCCGACGGAGAGGTAAAGCCTGTCGCAGATGAATTGGCTGCGCGTCAGACGCCGATCATTTTTCATTCGGGAAATACAGAAACTGTGCATTGGCTGGATGGCTTCCCCAATGCTGTTGCTTTTTCAAAACCGGTTGATGAAACGGTCTTGATTGATGCGGTGCGACATTATTCATCGAAAGCTGCGTAAAACCTTTGCCAGCGAAGGTCGTACGCGACTTGCCCCCGTCGGGTTTGATCTTTCGGATGGAAACGCCGAAAGTGTCTTAGGCGACGTCGAACAGGTCCAGATCGCGTAGGCGAATGCGCGGATAGGCCATTGTGCCGAAATCCCCCAGCGTGTCTTTGTGCGGGAACATTGCTTGGAACAACGCCAGCATATCATGCCGCAGCCCCAGTGAATGGATCGGGCCGGGGTGCAGGCTTTCGACCTCGATCCCGTTCACTTTCATCAATTCGTGGTTTTCGAACCCAAGCTGATAGACATGCACCGGAGCGATGGGCGTCAGTTCGATAATTTGAGATTGGTCGATAAAGTCGCGCACCGGGACGAAAGCCGAATCCGCACCCGTCAGTGTGCGAATGCCGTTGGCTTTGTGCAGCAGGCGTGCTGCGGGCCCAAGTACCAAATCGGGTGCCGGACGCCCAAGCCCAAGCGCATCAGCTGTCACGCGCGTCATTGTGCCCATCTCGGGCCGCGCGTTTTGGGCGCCGGGGATGATCGTCATAGACCCTTTCCACAACAGCTTTTGATAGCCGTTGTCAGAGGTCAGAATGCGATCACCCGGCAGCAGGTCTTCGACTGCAACCGGACCCATCTTGGTTTGCAAGATCGCCCCGCGCCCGAGGGCGGCAAAGGCTTCTTCGAAAGCAGGCACAGCAGGCGCAAGCCGCGTGCTTTCGACAATTTCCGAGGAGGAAGGGGATGTCAGATGGGCGATCTCATACTTGCGCATCAGAGGCCGTGAGCGCACAGATCGCCCATCTTGACTAGCGAACCGGTCGACTTTGACCGGTGAGGTATAATTTTGTACCGCGAGGCCTGCGGCACGTGGGGGCATCGTCTTCATGTGGCGTACCTATCGGTTTGTCACATCAGCGTCGGCCCCACCGACAACTCTGAGGAGTGTTGCTGTTGAGAAGAATATGGCAAATGCGGTCGGCTTGCGTCAAAGAAATTAACATTCTCGCAAGGTTTCGTCATCAATCCGGGGACGCGACCTAGGATTGTTTACGCGGTGTGATCGAAGTTGCCACATTCTTGGATTTTCACGCAGGAATCAGCCCGTCGAATCAAATTGAACTATCAATTTTTCAACTTTTGCATCGGTGCATGCGGCCCGGTGGCGTCAATTCGTGCCTTTTTCCTGCCGATAGCTTGCTGGCGACTGCCCATAGACCCTTTGAAATTCACGGTAGAAATTGGACCGTGTCAGAAAGCCGGATTGCGTCATCACCTCGGATACGGGCGCTTTGGTGGTTTGCAGCAAGTTGGCCGCGTGGGTCAGTCTGAACCCATTCACCCATTGCGACACGTTCATCCCTTCGCTTTGGTTGATCGCGCTTGATAATGTGCGTACCGGGATATGTAGCCTGCGCGCCAGCCGCTGAACGCTGAGGTCCGGGTCAAGGTAAAGCTGGCTTTTCGCAAGCATCGCCCGTGCCGCACTGACCGTGGCGTCGCTGTCATCTGCCGGGGCAGGGGCCGTAAGCACCGGTGCCGGTGACAGATTGCGCGATAGTGCAAAGACGACGGCGATCAGCAACAGTGCAAACAAAACTGACCCAGATGAGATCAGCGTCGCCGCTTGCCCCGCCCGCTGCATCGCAAAGCTGATGGCGATGGCCGTATCAAGAACCAGTAACGCAAGCAGCATGCCCGCCCCGAACAGCATCCATTGTGCAATAGGGCGCGCCAGATCAAGCCGTGCATGGATCAGCGCATCCGGCCCTTTGCGCCACTGTCGGATCAGGATGACGGCATAGATGATATAGCTGGCCGCAATCATCCAATCGAGGTTTCCGTACCGATCCGCAGCAAACCCGCAGGCCACGATCAAAAGGACTGCGCCGCCCAAGTGTAGGGTGATTGTGCGCGTCAGTCTGTCGTCGGGTACCGCAAGCGTCGCAAAGCCCAGATACATCAGCGGACCGGTGAGAAACGGCAGCAAGCGCTGTACAAGGATGTAGTCCACGACCCCATAGCCAAAGCGCAACCCCACAAGCAGCGCCTGTAGTGCAAACAGTCCAAAGAGTGCGGCAAAGAAGATCCGTGCGAAAGGATGCCCAAGATCAAGCCGCCACGTCAGCGCTGCGACCACCCCGGCCAGCAGGCAGGTGAGGATCGGCAGGGGCAATGTGACGACCAGATCGCTGTTCATCTGTCCTCTTTTTCGCAAGATGTGTCCTTGATCATGATCAAGGACACGGGAAGGGGGCGCAACCCATTGTTTCAACGAATTCTTTCCGCAAGTTGAAGGGCATCAACACCCGAAAACTTGGAGAAAAGACAATGAGACTGACACCACCACTGACCGCCCTTGCATTCATTGCAAGCACTGCCGCACATGCAGACCCCTTCCAAACCGGCCTTGCGGAACTGGATGTTCCCAATGACGCGGGCCGCCAGCTTGAAGGGTATCTCTGGTATCCAACGGACGCCGCTGAAGGCGCGCAGGAATACCATGGCAACGCCGTTTGGACCGGGATCACAGCCGCCGCAGATGCGCCAATAGCGGACGGTACCTTCCCCTTGGTCGTTCTGTCCCACGGGATGTACGGCAATGCGATGAACCAAAGCTGGCTTGCCTCGGCCTTGGCCGAACAGGGCTATATCGTCGCCGCTATCAGCCACCCCGGCACCTCCACTTGGCTGCGTGATGCAGATGATGCCCGGATGCTGTGGGAGCGCCCGAAGGACGTCAGCCGGGTTATTGATCATCTGACTGGTGATCCGATGATCGCAACCCAGATTGACGAGACGCGCATTTATATGGGCGGGCATTCTCTGGGTGGGTTCACAGCCGCGCTGCTGGCCGGGGCCCGGTTTGAAGCTGACCAGCTTGAGGCGATCTGTGCCGATGATCCGGGCGATCTGATCTGCGGGATTTTCAAAGGCTGGGATGTGGCCCAAACGGTGCAGGACATCGCACAGATGGAGGCTGATCTTTCTGATCCGCGCATCAGCAAAGTTGCGGTCTTCGATCTAGGCGGGACGCAAACCCTGACGTCCGAAAGCCTGGGTACGATCGAGGCCAGCCTGATGGTCATGGGCGCACCCAAGGGCGATCACGATATCAATCTGGATATTGAATCACGTGCCTTTGCAGCGATGATGCCCAGCGGTGGCACCTATCTTGAACCCGCCAGCCTGTCTCATTTTGATTTTCTGGGGGTCTGCAAGCCTGACGCCCTGGCGATCCTACAGGAAGAAGAACCTGATGATATGTTTGTCTGCTTTGATGGCACAAGCGAACGGGCGGCGGATCATGCGATGATCCTTGATGCAGCCTTGGCCTTCTTTGCGCAGGATGAATAACGCTTTAAAATGCAGAAACCGCATGGTCGCTAAGTGCGGCCATGCGGTACTGTGGTCTCTGGGAGGAAACCTGAGGAAGAATGCGGGGCCTTTAGGCGGTGACGCCTTCGGTCATCCAAGCGGGCAGCGGGGCCAGCGAAACCTTGGCGGTGGTCTGTGTTTCTTCAACACGGCGCGCGATCATGGCTTGGCGGCGCAGGCCGCGTTCCCAAGGCATTTTGTGGTTCATGTTTGCGGCTTCGTCGATTGTCTTATTCATCCAGCGATGTTTCGTCATTGTCGTACCCTCCGGGTGTTTCCATGCAAATTTCGTAGCCAGCACTGTTGCGGCGTTGGAAACACTTTCCCTGTCAGGTCGGGCAAGAATTTGGCACGTGGTCCCTTTTTTGTGAAAAAATTCAAAAAAATTTGCGGGCGTCCTGCCTAATTTTAGCGGGGCGCGAAACCGCTTGAAAATAAGGGGTTGTTGCGCAAAGCGGGGGTAATCATCCTGAAACCGGGGGGATTGTTTCGCCCAATGTGGCAAAGACCGGGCAACAAGCTGCCCCATTTGCGCCTAGATCACAGTCGGATCGCCGCGATCAGCCGCCCATAGTCCGCGTGCTTGTCATGCACTGACCGGCGGTAGCTGAAAAAGCGATCCGGGTCCGAATACGTGCAATGCCGTGTCCAGCTGGCTTGATTGACACCTGCTTCGCGCAAAGCGTTCAACCCAAAGGCGGGCAGGTCGAATTGGTATTTATCGCCCACGCCTTGCGCAAAGAAGCGCGCGTTGTCGGGATCGTGGTCGAGAAATCGTTCCAGAAACTCTGGCCCAACCTCATAGGCGCGCTGGCTGATGCTGGGCCCGATGACGGCGGTGATCTGGTCGCGCTTGGCCCCAAGCCCCTCCATCGCCGCAACCGTATTTTCAAGCACGCCGTCCATCGCACCCTTCCAGCCCGCGTGCGCCGCGCCAATGACGCCTGCGGTTTTGTCTGCGAATAGCACAGGCTGGCAATCAGCTGTCAGGATCGACAGGATCAGCCCCGGTGTTTTGGTCACAAGCGCGTCGGCCTTGGGTTTGTCATCGCTTGGCGTGTCCACAATCACCACATCGGCCGAGTGATGCTGATGCACCCCGCATAAATGCCCGTTGCCCATCGCCGCTGCCACTCGGTTGCGGTTGATGGACACAACGTCATGCTGGTCGCTGCTGCCAAAGCCGCAGTTCAGCCCTGCGAACACGCCCGAAGACGCACCGCCCCGCCGGGTGAAGAACCCGTGCTGGACCCCATCCAGCGTATCATCGGTAAGGACGTCCAATGTCATGCGGCAAACCCCGGCAGTATGGCTGCGTGTTTCGGTGTGATCCCGATCACCTTGAAAAGGTCACCCATTTCGGCCGGGTGGGTCAAGCGGCGATGTGCGGCGATATGTGCGGTCAGTGCGTCTTCGGTCAGTTTTGCGGCCAATGCCTGCGCGCGTTGCGTGATCCCAAGCCGTTCAAGGAATACGCCCTGCGGCGTGACGCGGCTGAATTGGCTTTGGGTGACATGTGCGGCGATCGCGGCGAAATCCACATGGGCGGTCAGATCCGCCGCGCCGGGATTTGCGAACGGATCAACATGCGCATGGCCTTGGATCGCCTGCAGCGTATCGCCAAGGCTGTCCCAATCCCCATAGTCGATAATCAGCGCAGCCCCGCCATGGGTTGCGATGCGCCGGTCGATTTGGCCGATGATGGCAGGCAGGGCAGGGCAAAACTCGACCACATCGCCCGCGCGCGTATCCTGCAGGCGATGCGCCAGTTGCGGCGCAGCACTTTCGTCCGCTAGGCCCAAAGTCATATCGGGACCCAGCACCCGTTCGCGCCAAGCCGCCCCACTGCGCTGGAATTGCCGGATCGGCAGGGCATCGAAGAATTCATTCGCGATGAGCAAAATCGGCGCTTCGGGAAGTGTCGAGATATCATCATGAAAGACCGCCTCCGGTACGGATTTGGCTTGCAAGTCGCGCAAGGTCGCGGAGGCTTCAACAAAATGGACCTGCGGCGCAAACCCCGGAACACCTTTGGTCGCGCGCAGCACATCCGCCATGAGCGTCCCACGCCCCGGCCCCATTTCCACAAGCACCGCATCGGCAGGCGCGCCTTGGTCGATCCAGCTTTGCGCAAGGGCCAGTCCGACCAACTCACCAAACATCTGGCTAATCTCAGGCGCGGTAGTGAAATCCCCCGCTGCCCCGAATGGATCGCGGGTACTATAGTAACCCATGGTCGGGTGCAGCAGGCAGGTCGCCATATAATCGGCCACGCTCATTGGGCCATCGGTGGCGATCTGGCTTTTGATCAGGTCGGCCAGTGTCATGCGCGGCGGCGGACAATCAGGATGACGGCAAGTCCCGCAAGGATCATCGGTGTCGACAGGATTTGCCCCATCGTCAGCCCCCAGTCGCCAAAGTCCAAAGCCCAGCCCAGCGGATTATCCGGCCCTTGGAATTGCGCGTCGGGCTGGCGGACGAATTCAACCATGAAGCGCGCAATGCCGTAGCCAAGGAAGAAGACGGCTGTGATCAGCCACGGACGTTTGAAAGCCCCAAAGCGGAAGGCGAGGATCAGCAGGATCAATCCCAGCAGCAGCCCCTCAAGCCCCGCTTCATAAAGCTGGGACGGATGGCGCGCGCAGGGGCCGGTGATGCCGGGGCAATCCTGACCGGCACCGGGGAAGACAAAGGCCCAAGGCACATCCGTCACGCGCCCCCAAAGTTCGGCATTGATAAAGTTCGCAATGCGCACCAGCAGGATCGCAGGCGTCGCGGCAAGTGCGATAACATCGGCAAGCGATCCAAGCGGCACACCCTTGCGCCGCGCAAACAACGCCACGGCCAGCACGACCCCGATAAAGCCGCCGTGAAAGGACATGCCCCCGGTCCAGATCGCGGGGATTTCAAGGGGGTTGGCCGCGAAATATGCGGGTTGATAGAACAGCACATAACCTAAACGCCCCCCGACGATCACACCGATGACGATATAGGTTAGCAGGTCTTCAAGCGCGCTGCGCTCTATCGGCGGTGTGTTGTCGCGCCACAGATGAGGGCGGCGGATCGCGGCGGCGACCAGTTGATAGCCGATAGCGATCCCGACGATATAGGCCAAGGCATACCAGCGCAGGGCCAGCGTGATGCCGCCAAGTTCGATTGCAAAGATCACGGGGTCGATATTGGGAAAGGGCAGGGCGCTGATCATGGGGCACTTGTTGTGACGGGGCCGGGGCCTTGTCAACCAGTTGACTTGTACCCAAACGCGTCCCGCCCCATATATCACCTAACAGTTATGGTCAGGAGGCCAAATCATGGACGCACCAAAGAACAAAATTTTTGATGATCTGTCGCAACTGATGACAAACGCCATGGGCGTGGCGCAAGGGGCCAAGGACGAGGCGAACACTGCGATGAAATCGCTGGTGGACCGCTGGCTGGCCGACCGGGATTTTGTGACCCGTGAAGAATTCGACGCTGTGCGTGCCATGGCCCAAAAGGCCCGCGAAGAGAACGCGGCATTGATGGCGCGGATTGAGGCGCTTGAAAAAGGGTCAAAATAGTCTGCAATTTCCCATTGCGAACACCTTGCTGACCCGACATCGTGGCTCTGAACCTTAACTTTGGAGAATGACAATGGGACTTGGTGATATGATGGGCAAAGCCGCAGGCATGCTTGGCGGCGACGGCGGTGATTTCGATATCGGCGCGAAACTGGGCGAGATGGGCGTGGATGCGTCCATGCTTGAAGGTATGGATATCGAATCTGCCAAGGGCTTTATTGCGGACAAGGGCTTTGATTTGTCGATGCTGGATAGCCTTGGATTGAATGTCGACGATCTGCTCGCAAAGTTTATGGGCGGCGAATAACGCGAAAAGTGGGGTGGGCAATCTGCCCACCTCACGTTGAAAAAGCGGTGGGCGGATCGCCCACCCTACTCCTCAAAACCAGCCAAATACGCCACCAACACATCATTGGCCGCTTTCAAATCGCTTTGCGCGATCATCTCGGTCACGGTGTGAATATAGCGTGTGCCCACAGTGATCCCGATGGCGCGTGCACCGCTTGCGGCTTGTTGGGCGGCGGCCCCGTCCTGACCACCGGCAGCCAGCATGGTGCGCTGGTAGGGGATGTTGTGCGCCTCGGCCACGGCGGCGATTTCGCGCACAAGGTCGCGGTCGGCGATGAAAGATGAATCGCGGATGTGCAGGCCGAAACCTTCGCCTTGCGTCGTCGTGACGTCTTTTTCCGGGATACCGGGTGTGTCGCAGGACAGGGTCACATCAATCCCGATCCCAATATCGGGTTTCACGGAATAGGACGATGTGCGCGCACCGCGCAAGCCCACTTCTTCCTGCGTGGTGAAGACCACATGAATGTCGGCCCCGCGCCCTTTGTCACCAAGTCCCCGGATTGCCTCGATCCCCAGCCAACAGGCGATGCGGTTATCAAGCGCTTTGGACACGAACTTATCCCCCATCTCAAGGAAGGGTTCGTCCATGACCACGAAGTCGCCAATCTTGATATGATCGTGCACAGCCTTGCCCATGCCAAGGTCGATGAAGAAGTCACCCACATCGGGGACCTTCTTGCGATCTTCGGGCTTGGAGATATGCACAGGCTTGCCGCCGGGGTTCATCACGCCCTTGAAATCCCCGTCATCCGTGCAGACCAGTACACGGCGCGAAAACAGGTTCCGCGGATCAAAGCCGCCCACGGGCTGAACATATAGAAAGCCCTTCTTGTCGATGTGGCTGACCAGAAAGCCGATTTCATCCATGTGGCACAGCAACATGATTTTCTGCGCCCCGTCTTTGGCGGCTTTGCGCACGCAATGCACGGATCCCATCGGGTCAACGCGGACCTCATCAAACAGCCCGTCCACTTCGGCCAGGATTAAATCCCGGACCCGGTGTTCATTGCCCGGTACGCCGGGCGTTTCGCAAAGACGTTTGAGAAGATCGGTGTTCATCGCAGGGCTCCTGTGGTTTTGCCCTATCCTGAAAGTGTCTTGGGCGGGATGCAACGACAATCGGGCGGTTGAGGCAACGGGATGGGTTTGCGGATGTTTTCTTGCGTTATCCCCAGAAATCAGCCCCGCATTGTGACTTTTCCACAAGAAAGCGCTTTACAGCACACCGCCGCAAGGCCACCATATGTTGTAAGGGAACGGGCAAAAAACACTGACCCTTGAGCAGGCACATAGATGGGACGCTGCCAATGATCCCTTCTTCAAAAAAGCGAGGCCGAGCAGATGGCACTTTCCGAGCATTATCTAGACGCAGATGACGTGCATCCGATTGATCTGGTAGAACATGTCGCAGAGCATCACGCATGGGAATTTGATCGCATCCATGATGATCAGATCGCGATGGCGGTTGCAGGCCAATGGCGCACCTATGCGATCACCCTTGCATGGTCGGCCTATGATGAGACGCTGCGCCTGATCTGCACGTTTGAGATGGAGCCGCCAGCCCACCGCATGCCCGAACTTTATGAAGCACTGAACGTCATCAATGACCAATGCTGGGCCGGGTGCTTTACCTGGTGGGCCGAGCAAAACATGATGGTCTATCGCTATGGGCTGGTCTTGGCAGGCGATCAGGCCGCAGGGTCTGAGCAGATTGATACGATGATCAACGCGGCGGTGATGTCCTGTGAGCGTTACTATCCCGCGCTGCAACTTGTGACTTGGGCCGAGCGCACACCGAATGAGGCCGTGCAGGTCGCGATGGCCGAGGCTTACGGGACCGCTTGATTCTTGAGGGAGCGATGGGTCGCGATCCACCTTGCGCATTTGGGTGTGGCTTTCCCGTTTCGTTGCGATTGTGCTTGTTGAGCGTGCGGAGGGGGCTCTGCCCCCGCTGCGCTCCCCCGGCATATTTTTATTCAAAAGAAACATGGGGTTTGTTGCACCTGTCGCGCGGTTTGCTTAGCCTCTGCGCAAGATGAGAGGGGGGCCGTCATGGAAGATGTGATTGAACGCGGGCTTGTGCTGCTGGGCTGTGGCAAGATGGGTTCGGCGATGCTGGCGGGCTGGCTGAACGAAGGCTTGCCGCCCGAAGCTGTGCATGTGCTTGATCCGGCCCCGTCAGCGTGGTTGCAAGGAACGGGTGTGGCTTTGAATGCCGACCTGCCTGCCGCGCCTGCCATTGCTTTGGTGGCTGTGAAGCCGCAGATGATGGGGGATGCTTTGCCTGCGATGCAGGCGCTTGGGAATGGGCCGACCTTATTTATCTCTGTGGCGGCTGGTACTCCGATTGCGACCTTTGAGAATGTACTGGGTGCTGCGACCCCCGTCGTGCGTGCTATGCCCAATACCCCGGCGGCCATTGGGCGCGGGATTACGGCGCTTGTTGGAAATGCCCATGTGAGTGATGCGCAGATGGATTTGGCAGACAGCTTGCTGCGTGCGGTCGGCCAAACCGTCCGCTTGGACGATGAGGCGCAGATGGATGCTGTCACCGGCCTGTCCGGGTCGGGTCCAGCCTATGTATTCCACTTGATTGAAACGCTCGCTGCGGCCGGCGTGGCCCAAGGCCTGCCCGCCGCGATGGCGATGCAATTGGCCAAGGCAACTGTCGCCGGCGCCGGGGCTTTGGCAGAGGATGCGGCAGAAGACCCAAGCCAGTTGCGCGTCAACGTCACCTCGCCCAATGGCACCACGCAGGCAGCGTTGGAGGTTCTGATGGATGAGGCAAGCGGCTTTCCGGCATTGCTGAACAAGGCGGTCAGTGCTGCGACTGATCGCTCAAAGGAGTTGGCCCGTGGCTGAGATTACATTTGATGACTTTCTAAAGGTCGATGTGCGCGTCGGCGTCGTGAAACGCGCCGAACCCTACCCCGAAGCCCGCACCCCTGCGATCAAGATGTGGATCAATTTCGGGGATGAGATCGGGGAAAAGAAAACCTCGGCCCAGGTGACCGCCCATTATGCGCCCGAAGGGCTGATCGGCAAACAGGTGCTGGCCGTTGTGAACTTTCCACCCCGCCAGATCGGTAAATTCATGTCCGAAGTGCTGGTGCTGGGCATGCCAGATGCCGACGGTGCGGTCGTTCTTGTCGGCCCCGATCAGCCCGTGCCTTTAGGAGGGCGATTGCATTGAAGAAACTCCTTCTTACCCGTGCCTTTCCGCAGGCCACAATTGATGCGGCTTTTGGCTACTTTGATGTAACTGTGCGCGATCAGACCGAAGGCATGTCTGTGGCCGAGGCCGCGCAGGCCTTGCGCGATTACGACGCGATCCTGCTGACCCTTGGGGATCAGTTCAGTGCCAAAGCGTTTGCAGGCGGTGATATTCGCTGCGGGGTGCTTGGGAATTTTGGGGTGGGCTACAACCACATTGATGTGGATGCGGCCAAAGCGGCGGGGATGCAGGTGTCAAACACACCTGATGTGGTCACGGATGCCACCGCCGATATTGCCATGACCTTGATCCTTGCCGCCTGCCGTCGTGCGGGCGAGGGAGAGCGGATGCTGCGGGATAGCGCATGGACCGGCTGGCATCCGACCCAGATGCTGGGCACCCATGTGACGGGCAAGCGCCTTGGGATCATCGGCATGGGCCGGATTGGGCAGGCTGTAGCGAAACGGGCGCATTACGGCTTTGATATGCCTGTGATTTACTTCAATCGCTCCAAAAAAGAGGTCGCGGTGCCATCCCGGCAGGTGGACACGCTAGAAGCGTTGATGAGCCAGTCCGATGTCATCGTCGTCACCGTGCCGGGGGGCGGGGCGAACACCAAACTGATTGATGCGGCCGCAATTGCACAAATGGGGCCGGGGGCGGTGTTCGTGAACGTCGCGCGCGGGGATGTGGTGGATGAAGAGGCGCTGATAGCGGCGCTGCAAGATCGCCGGATCGCGGCGGCGGGTTTGGATGTTTATGCCGCCGAACCCTTTGTGCCGCCGGCCCTGATCGCGCTTGAGAATGCAGTGCTGCTGCCGCATCTGGGGACGGCTGCGCTTGAGGTACGCGAACAGATGGGGCAGATGGCGCTGGATAATATCATCGCTTGGGATGAAGGGCGGGCGTTGCCGCAGGCGGTCTAACCGCTTAGACAAGCCAATGGCGCGCTGCCAGGAACCACAGCGCGAGAAAAAGGGCAATTGCCACAAGAAGTGCGCAGATCATGACCTTTCTAAGCATGATCCCCCACCGCTTCGCGCCAATGACGGCGACACAGCGACAGGTAGGTTTCATTCCCGCCGACCTGCACCTGTGCCCCGGCTTTCAAGACGGTTCCATCTGCGTCCTTACGCACCACCATCGTGGCCTTCTTGCCGCAATGGCAGATTGTGCGCACCTCGCGCATTTCATCCGCAAGCGCGAGAAGGGTGGCTGAACCGGGGAAAAGTTTGCCCTGAAAATCGACACGCAGGCCAAAACACATGATGGGGACGCCAAGATCATCAACGACGCGGGCCAACTGCCAGACCTGATCGGGTTCCAGAAACTGGGCCTCATCCACAAAAACGCAGGCGCAGGGGGCGGACGCAAGGCGGGCTTTGATCTTGGCAAACAAATCCTCGCCCTTCGCAAACGTATCTGCATCCGCACCAATCCCGATGCGGCTGGCAATACGGGCTTGGCCTGCGCGATCATCAAAGGCAGCCGTCATCAGATAGGTCTGCATGCCGCGTTCGATATAGTTGTGCGAGGCCTGCAACAGGACCGTCGATTTGCCTGCGTTCATCGTGGAGTAATTGAAATAAAGCTTTGCCATAGCGCGGATGTCTAAAGGCACGCGATGGGGAGATCAATTGGGGGTGGCGGCCTCGGGTTGATCCAGCAATCTACCCGAGGCCCAAGAGACGTAAGCGTGAGTGGCGGCATCTGCGGCTAGCCTCACATCTCAATTCCGGTCCCATTTACCGCGCGGGAAGATTTGCGTGCGTCACAACTTCCAATCTGCGATACCCAACGGGGACCTTTACCGAATGACAAACTAAATAAAGGGAATTAATGGGAATAAGCGCTACGTTTTCCCCCCGTGCAAAGCTGCATGAATGGGATATGGGGTGCTGTAGGACAGACGGGGACATAAAATCATGGCCAAAAGCTATGCGAACTATTTGAAAAAGCACACCGAGGCTTTGGTGAAAGACGTCGGGATCGAGGCCGCTTGCGCTTTGACCGGCAAATCAAAAGCGACACTCGGGCGCTATTATTCCAATAACGACGAACATTCAGACCGGTTTATGCCAGTAGATGCGGTCGTCGCGCTTGAGGCAGCATCAAGCTATCCGCATGTGACATCTGCCTTGGCAGAAGTACGTGGGATTACGCTGTCTTATGATGATACAACGCCCAATTCAGCCAAAGGCGGCGTGAATGCGGATGTGATCATGTTGTCGCAGCGCTTTGCCGTGCTGATGGGCGAATACAATCAATCCATCGAAGATGGTGTGATTTCCATCAATGAGGCCAAACGTCTCTTGCAGGAAACGACAGCTTTGCAGAAAGTGCTGATTGATATGAAGCTGCATCTGGAAGAAGAAGCTGAGTAACCAATCTGAACGCGACGACATGCCCAATATCCAGCCCGGTCAATTGCACCCTTTGGATATGGCCGCACTTGCAGGCCCGGATGATCCGGGGCACGCGCCGCGCATTCTGTTGCTTTACGGGTCTTTGCGCAAAGACAGCTATTCGCGCATGACCGCGGAAGAAGGCGCGCGGGTACTGCGCGCTTTGGGCTGCGAGACAAAGTTTTTTAATCCCTCTGGCCTGCCGCTTCCCGATGATACGGACGCCGATCATCCCAAAGTCGCCGAACTGCGCGACCTCGTGATGTGGTCCGAAGGCATGGTCTGGTCCTCGCCCGAACGCCACGGGGCGATGACGGGGATTATGAAAACCCAAATCGACTGGATTCCGCTTGCCCCCATCGGCGGCATCCGTCCGACCCAAGGCAAAACACTCGCCGTGATGCAGGTCAGCGGCGGGTCGCAATCGTTCAACACGGTGAACCAGTTACGCATTCTCGGGCGCTGGATGCGGCTTGTGACGATCCCGAACCAATCCTCGGTCCCGATGGCGTGGAAAGAGTTTGAGGGCGGGCGCATGAAGCCCGGCCCGCTTTATAACCGCATCGTAGATGTGATGGAGGAACTGGCGCGCTTTACCGTGATGACACGGGGAAGGCCATTCCTGATAGATCGCTATTCAGAGCGGGTCGAGACGGCAGAACAAGTGCATAAACGGGTGAGTGGGTAGTCAGATTTTCATCGAAAGTCTGGTCACAAATCCTCAAAGAGGATTTGGCTCATGCGCGTTCAACAATCACCGACCCCACAGAATACCCCGCCCCAAACGAACAGATAATCCCAGTATCGCCCGACGACAGATCATCCGAATGCTTTGAAAACGCGATAATCGACCCGGCTGAGGATGTATTCGCATAGTCCTGCAAAATATTCGGCTGCTCCCCCACTTCGGGTTCACGGCCCAGCACTTTCTTCCCGATATAGTCGTTCATCGTTTTGTTGGCCTGATGCAGCCAAAGCCGTTTGAGATTATCTGCGACAATCCCTTCATCTTCCATATGATCGGCGATGTGTTTGGACACCAGCGGCAGCACCTCTTTGAAGACCTTCCGCCCGTTCTGCATAAACTGCATATCGCGGCGGTCTTCCATCTGGTCGCGGGTGCGGCGCAGATAGCCGTTGTTGTTGCGGATGTTGTTGGAAAACTGCGTGGCGCAACGGGTTGATTTCACTTTGAAATAGGCACCTTTCGCGTCATCCTCACGCTGCAAGAGCGTCGCGGTGGCCACATCGCCAAAGATGAAATGACAATCCCGGTCGCGCCATTCCAGATGCGCCGAACAAATTTCGGGGTTCACAACCAGCGCGCTGCGCACCGACCCGGATTTGATCATATCCGCCGCCGTCTGAATACCGAAGGTGGCCGAGGAACAGGCGACGTTCATATCAAAGGCAAAGCCGCCTGCACCCAAAAGTTGCTGGATTTCAACGGCAACCGCCGGATAGGCGCGTTCCATATTGGAGGCCGCACAAATCACAAGGTCTACATCCGCGCCACTTACACCTGCCTGCGCAAGCGCCTTTTGGCAGGCATCTACCCCAATCTCGGCCATCACAGCGGGGTCTTCATCCGCACGCGCAGCCAATTTGGGATACATCCGACCCGGGTCCAGAACACCCGCCTTATCAAGCACATAGCGCCGTTCAATCCCGCTGGCAGCAAGGATGAAATCGGATGAAGAATAGGGGATCGCCGCAACAGACCCATCGGCAATTGCAGCAGCATTGTCAGCGTTGAAGCGGTCCGCATAGGCATTGAAGGCGGCGACCAATTCATCATTGGTGATGGTATTTTCAGGGGTGAAAACACCCGTGCCCGTCAACGCGACATTGTACATGCGATACCCCCTTCAGTCGCATTGATACTGACCTCCGGGGCCGTCGCCGTCCAGCGCTACGTTGGGTACTTTGGGGCGAATGCGAAAGGCGGGGCCATCATCAGGATCAGGCAGGCCCTCAAGGCTTGCGCGCTTTGCGGGGTCGGGGCCTTTCAGAAGCAGGCAATAGACATCTTCAATCACGGTTGCGTTGTCGTTGATATAGGTATGGCCGAAGAAATTCGTCTCGGCCTGCGAGGCATCGACCATGCGCACGGGCGCGAGGGCGGCGCGCTGTTCGTCGGTCAGCGTACTCATCGCGCCGATGCGCAGGGCGCTGTTCGTGACCTCACTGATATTCAGCGCTGTATCCCCGGCAGAGGCGTAAACCGTCACTGTGAAGTCCGCGTATTTGTCATCAATCCGGTCAATTGCCGGGACAATATCATCACGGAAGTTATCCTCATTGATATCAGGTGCGGCCAGAATGACGGTTTTGATCTTGGCCAACGCGGCCGAGTCGCGGGCTTCCATCAATTCAAGCGTTTGGGCAAGTAGGTCGGTGCCCATGGAGTGGGCGATCACAACGATCTGGTCTGTCTCGGTCGCTGCGACCGTTTCAAACACCTCAAGCAATTCGGTGCGGGACCCGCGCGCGCGTTCCTTGTCGACGCCGTAGCGCAGGAAATTCTCTTGGCTCGGCCAGCTAAAAAAGAAGGACGGGCCGTTCCAGTTCAGATCATAGGTCAGCTGCCCGGCACGGCGGGCGGCTGTTTCGACGCTGGTGTTGAAGCCATGGATGTAGAACAGGGTTGAATCGTCGCCAATGTCGATCTGGCGCTGAATTTCGGCCAGAACGATGTCGACGTCAAACACATCCATCCGCTGCAGGATCACATGCTTTTCCGGGTCGGGTTCATAGAACAGCGCTTCAAGAAAGCCCTGGCTTTCCAGCGCGCCAACCTCATGGTTTTCGGGGATCGACACTTCGGCAATGCCATAGCGCAGCGGGCCGTCGTCCGACGTGAATTGCCCGGTCGGATCATTCGGGTCAGGCGCATCGGCTGACAAGGCGCGGTTGGTGGCAAAGAACAGGCTGACGACGTGGAAGAGTTCCTCATCGCCTGTTTCGGTGATGATGATGGGCTCTTCCATGATGAACTCTTCATCGGGGGTCGCCATGCGGGGTTCTTCAGCGGCAACCGCGTCCGCTGTGGGGGGCTCTGCGGCGACAGTCGGGGCGGGCTCTACCACTTCTTCCTGCTCTATCACGATAAGGTCTTCGGCCGGGCGGGGCCAAAACAAGAACGCCATCCCCGCCAGAACACAAATGACACCGAACACTTTGATCGCACGCATGGAAATCCCCCGAAATTGAATGCCTTAGCCTAGAAAGGGCCATGCGCTCTGTCCAGCGCAAGAACCCTTTGGGGGGACATTAGCAACAAGACCACCGGGCGAAAGTCAGGAGAACCTGACCTTAGGTCAGGTTCTAGCCTTGCAAGGCCCGCACATCCACATCACCGGCAAGCCGTTCCTGCATCGCCATCACAGCCGCATGGGACGCAGCAGCGGTGGTGAAATAGGGGATCTTGTCGTTCAGGGCGACAGCGCGGATGGACCGGGAATCTTCAACCGCGGCGGCCCCTTCGGTGGTGTTCAGCACCAGCGCGATATGGCCATCCTTGAGGCGATCCACGATTGTGAGTCCGCCTTCATAGACCTTATTCACCGTTTCGCAGGTCATGCCTGCATCGGTAAAGAATTTGGCCGTGCCGCGCGTGGCGACCAAACTCAGGCCCATATCCGCAAGGGCGCGGGCGGCCTCAAGCATGGCGGGGGTCTTGTCGGCATCTTTGATCGACAGGAACACGGCACCCTCGGTTGGCAGTTCGGTCCCGGCACCCATTTGCGCCTTGAGGAAAGCGCGGGCAAAGTTGCGATCCCAGCCCATAACTTCGCCGGTTGACCGCATTTCCGGCCCCAAAATCGTATCCACACCGGGGAAACGGGCGAAGGGCAGCACGGCCTCTTTCACCGAATACCAAGGGGTGTTTGGATCGGCGAGGGTGAAGGCATCGCCAAGGGGCAGGATGTCCATCGGATTGTCGCTGGGTGGGTAGGGTTCGCGCAGCGGGAAGTTCGATAAAGGCTCACCCGCCATGAGGCGCGCGGCGATTGACGCGATTGCGCTGTCGGTGGCTTTGGCGACAAAGGGCACGGTGCGCGATGCACGGGGGTTTACCTCGATCAGATAAACCACCTCGTCCTTGACGGCGAATTGCACGTTCATCAGGCCGACGACTTGAAGTTCAAGCGCCAAGGCACGGGTTTGCTTGCGAATTTCCGCGATCATCGCGTCAGATAGCGAATAAGGGGGCAAGGAGCAGGCGCTATCGCCCGAATGCACGCCCGCCTCTTCGATGTGTTGCATGATGCCGGCAACATGGGTGTCTTTGCCATCTGACAGGCAGTCCACATCCACCTCAACAGCGCCTGACAGGTAGCTGTCAAGCAACACAGGGCTGTCGCCGGACACAACGACCGCCTCAGAAATATAGCGTTCCAGCTGGGATTGATCGCGGACGATCTCCATCGCGCGGCCGCCCAGAACATATGACGGACGGATAACCAGCGGGAAGCCGATATCAGCCGCGATTTCAAGGGCTTCTTGGTCAGAATGGGCGATGCCATTGACCGGTTGCTTCAGGCCCAGACGGTTGACAAGGTCCTGAAAACGCTCGCGATCCTCGGCCAGGTCAATCGCGTCGGGTGATGTGCCAAGGATCGGAATGCCCGCCTGTTCCAGCGCATTGGCCAGCTTCAACGGGGTTTGGCCGCCGAATTGGACGATGACACCATGAAGCGTGCCATTCTCCTGCTCGACCCGCAGGATTTCCATCACATGTTCAAAGGTCAGCGGTTCAAAATATAAACGGTCTGATGTGTCGTAATCCGTTGAAACTGTTTCAGGATTACAGTTGACCATGATCGTCTCATAGCCCTGATCGGTCAGGGCGAAACAGGCGTGACAGCAGCAGTAGTCAAATTCGATGCCCTGGCCGATACGGTTCGGGCCGCCGCCAAGAATGACGACTTTCTTGCGGTCCGACGGGCGCGCCTCGCATTCCGCCTCGCCCATCACAGGGCTTTCATAGGTGGAATACATATACGGCGTCTGCGCCTCAAATTCGGCAGCACAGGTGTCGATCCGTTTGAATTGCGCTTTCACGCCAAGGTTCAAACGGGCGCGGCGCACATTGTCTTCGTCGCGTCCTGTCAGCGTGGCAAGGCGGGCGTCTGTAAAGCCCATCATCTTGAGGCGGCGCATACCGTCCTCGGTTACGGGCAGACCGTCTTTCTTGATTTGGGTTTCGGCTTCAACAATTTCGCGGATGCGGGCCAGGAACCAAGGATCAAACTTTGTGACATGGAAGATATCATCATCCGACAAGCCGTGGCGCATCGCTTGGGCGATCACGCGCAGGCGGTCGGGGGTTTGTTGGGCCAAAGCCTTGGTGATTGCAGCCTGATCCGGTGCACCGGGAATATCGATATCATCAAACCCGGTCAGGCCCGTTTCCATCGAGGCCAGCGCCTTTTGCAAGCTTTCGTGGAT
>CAYPVL010000057.1:0-21970 GCA_964414165.1 uncultured Cognatiyoonia sp. | reverse complement strand
ACACTATAATGAACAGCTGCCGCTTTATGCGCGCTATCAGGTGGAAACCTACCTTGGCGGGATGTTCAATCCGACCGTGCAACTGCCCTCTGGCGGCTACATCGTGATCGAGATCACCGAAGCGTTGGTGGCGATTGATGTGAACTCTGGCCGGGCGACTAAAGAAGGGTCAATCGAACAGACGGCACTGAAAACCAACCTTGAAGCCGCCGATGAAGTGGCCCGTCAAATGCGTCTGCGTGACCTCGCCGGGTTGATCGTGATCGACTATATCGACATGGACGAACGCAAGAATAACGCGGCTGTCGAAAAGCGGTTTAAGGACAAGCTTAAGACAGATCGTGCCCGCATTCAGGTCGGTCGGATTTCCGGCTTTGGCCTGATGGAAATGTCGCGCCAACGTCTGCGCCCGGGCATGCTTGAGGCGACAACACAAATGTGTGGCCATTGCCATGGCACAGGGCTGCTGCGGTCGGATGATAACGTGACCCTTTCGATCCTGCGCAGTCTGGAAGAAGAAGGGGTGCGCCGTCGCTCAAAAGAGGTGCTGGTCCGCGCCCCGATTTCCATCGCGAACTTCCTGATGAACGGAAAGCGCGAACATATCGCCGATATCGAGGCGCGCTATGGCATGTCCGTGCGGATCGAATGTGATCCGTCACTTGTGTCGCCTGATTTCGCTATCGAAAAGTTCAAGACGGCAACGCGCGTCGTGCCCGAAGCTGCAGCGCCGGTCGTTGGCTCTGCGATCATGATGGATGACGACGATGATGATGACGTCATTGATGCCGTCGCCGATGAGGTGGATGAAGCACCCGTTCAGTCTGAAGAAGACCGTCCCAAGCGCAAGCGCCGTCGGCGTCGGCGTCGCCGGGGTGGCGGCGGCGGTGATGCCCAACAGCAAACCGAGGGTGAGGCGCAAAACGCTGAAGCCGCACCAGCCGAGGCAGATGCCCCCGCCGAACCTGCGCCCGCCGCAGAAGAGGCACCTGCTGAAAAGCCAAAGCGCACACGCACCCGGCGCAAGAAGTCCGAGGATAAACCTGCCGATGAGGTGAAAGCCGAAGACGCATCAACCGAGGCAGAGGCCCCAGCAGCGGAAGAGGCACCTGCTGAAAAGCCAAAGCGCACGCGCCGCAAGAAGGCCGAACCAAAAGAACCTGTCGCCGAAGAAACACCTGCGGTTGAGACACCAACAGAAGAAGCTGCCGCAGAAGAAAAGCCAAAGCCCAAGCGGCGCAGCCGGGCCAAGCCAAAGGTTGCCGCCGCTGAAGCTGAAGTCGAAGCACCTGTCGCGGCAGCTCCAGAACCGGTTGCTGCACCAGAGGCGAAAGCCGAAGACGCCCCTGCCAAGCCAAAGCGTAAAGGCTGGTGGTCGCTCAGCAAGTCCTGATCCATTTGGCGCGCAAAGCAGGAATTTGCTTTGCGCGCCGCACCATTTTTCGCAGAAAAATGTCTACCCCTTGCGGATGACATAAAACTGAACGCCGTCCGTTTCCCCACTTAAGATTAACGCATGTCCGGCCTCTGCGCAGAAATGCGGAATGTCGACCTGTGCGGCGGGATCGTCAGCCAAGACGCGCAACTCTTCCCCTGACGCCAGCATTGACAGGCGCTTCCTGGCCTTCAGCACAGGCAGGGGGCAAAGCAGCCCCACGGCGTCAAGTTCGCGGCTCATCCCCATAACCTCTCTGTGATGTTTCAAAGTGTAAACACACCTGTGACCCGGAAAGACGTGACGGCGCCACATTCATCTTCTATGCACTGCTTTATGTTTGAAGCAACCCAACTTCTTGATGCAACCTTTTTGCCTGCGATCCTGATCGCGGTTGCCGCTGGCTTGTTGTCCTTTCTCAGCCCCTGTGTGCTGCCCATTGTGCCGCCCTATCTGGCGTTCATGGGCGGTGTATCGGTGGATGAAATGGCTGAAGAACGCGCCAGCCGGCGGCGGGTGTTCGTGTCGGCCTGCTTCTTTGTGCTGGGCCTGTCCACGATCTTTATCCTGCTTGGCTTTGCCTTCTCGGCGATGGGGCGGGCGTTGCTGGCCTATCAGGATTGGTTCGTGGTCATTGCGGGGATCGTTGTGATGATCTTTGGGGCGCATTTTGTCGGGGTCTTCCGGCTTGGGTTCCTTGATCGCGACATGCGCGTTGAAAGCGGGAGCAGCGGCGGGACAGCGACGGGGGCCTACATCCTTGGATTGGCCTTTGCCTTTGGCTGGACACCCTGTTTGGGGCCGATCTTGGGCACAATCCTTGGGCTTGCTGCCACCGAAGGCGATCTTGCACGGGGCACCACGCTTTTGGCCTTTTATGCGTTTGGTCTTGGCATTCCATTCCTGCTTGTTGCGGCCTTCTTCCCGCGCCTGAAAGGCGTGATGAACTGGATGAAGCGGCATATGGATAAGATCGAACGCGCCTCTGGGCTGCTGCTTTGGACGGTTGGTCTGATGATGTTGACCGGGCAATTCACGGCCTTCAGCTTCTGGATGCTTGAGAAATTCCCTGGACTTGCCACACTCGGGTAGGGGCAGGATGTCGTCATCCTGACCCTTCTGGCTTAATTTCGCCGAAATTCTGCGCTAGGCTTGGGCAAAATAACCCCGGGCAGAGCAGATGACCCAAGACCCACAACCCAACGTGACGCGCCGCCGGGTGTTCTACATTCCGGGGTATGATCCGTTTCACGCGCGCCGCTACCGGGAACTTTACCGCACCGAAGCCGCCGCGCAGGCGCGCATTTCCGGCTACCAGATCGGGATCAAACCCAAGTCGGGCGGTGAAAACTACGGCTGGCAGGTTGCGGCCAATATCGACGCGGCCCATGTGCAGGCAGACGTCGATGTGCTGGTTTGGTCTGATATCGTGCGCGACAGCATGTCCTCGACGATCCTTGCGACCTATCAACAGCTTTTCAAAACCGCTTGGACCTATATCGCAAGCGGCGCGCTGCGCCGCCTGATGTGGTTGCGCAAAGGGCCGGTGATTGCTGCACTTTATCCTGTGGGCATGCTTTTGCTGCAGCTTTTGATCGCTGTACTGATCGGTTGGATTGTGTCGGCGGCGGTGTCGTGGACCTTCGTGCTGGTCGGCGTCTTGCTTTATGCGATCACCGGGCTTGAAACGGGCAGCGCCGGGGCCGCATCAGATGCCAGTTTTGTCTTTATGATCATCGGGAATATCCTGATTTATGCGATCTGGGCGCTGACGACCGCCATCGTGCTGCGCTGGTTCAAAGGCAAGGATGGCAAGTTTTTCGCCTACTACCTCATGCACGACTACGCCTATTCGGCGCGCTGGAAGGGGGCGAACCCGCCAGCGCTCGAAAAACGGATGTCAGCCTTTGGCGATACCATTGCCCAAGCCTTGGGCGAAGACTGGGACGAAGTTCTCGTGGTTGGCCATTCCTCTGGCGCACATCTGGCGGTGTCCATTCTGGCCGATCTGATCAGGGCAGGGCGGGTGCCAAAGAATGGCCCGGCCTTGGGGTTTTTGTCGTTGGGCCAAGTTGTGCCAATGGTATCCTTCCTGCCCAAAGCCAAGCGGCTGCGCGCAGACCTCCAATTCCTTTGCCAGCAAGAGAACGTCACATGGATCGACGTGACCGCACCCGGCGATGGGTGTTCCTTTGCGCTTTGTGATCCGGTGGCAGTCTCGGGCGTCGCGCCGCAAACGGGGCAAAAATGGCCGGTCATCATCTCAGCGGCCTTCACGCAATCCCTGTCAGGCGAACGCTGGAAAGAACTGCGTTGGAAGTTCTTCCGCCTACATTTCCAATACCTCTGCGCGTTTGACCGGCCCAAAGACTACGATTACTTCCAGATCACCTGCGGGCCGCTGACTTTGCAGGATCGCTATCGCAACCGGTCTTCATCGAAATCACGGATTGACGTGGCAGCCTCGCCCTATACCACAGTGCAATGACCCAGCCGCCCAAACCCGCACCGCGCCCCGACAAGGTGTCCTTGTGGCGGTACGTTCGCCTGTTTCGCAGTGATATCCTGTCGGCACAGCCCGCACGGCTGTACCGGGCGTGGATGGCGGAATTCAAAACGCCGTTCTTTCGTAGCTATATGATCAATGACACAAGGCTGATTGATCTAGTGCTGAAACAGCGCCCCGATGATTTCCCAAAGTCTGACCGGATCGGCGCAGGGCTGCGTCCCTTGCTGGGGAATTCAGTGTTCCTGACCAACGGGGACACATGGAAGAAACAACGGCGCATCATTGATCCGGCCTTTGAGGGCGGGCGACTGCGCGACACATACCCCGCGATGTATGCGGCAGGCGCGGCGGCGGTGGCGCGCATGGCACCCATGGCTGATGGCAGCCCGCGCGATATCGAACCTGAAACCAGCCATGCGGCGGCTGATGTGATCTTTCGCACGCTGTTCTCGATCCCGATCGAACATCATGTGGCCACGCAAGTCTTTGACCAGTTCCGCGCCTATCAACGTACGCAACCCATTCTGAACCTCGCGGCCTTCATCAAAGGGCCGCGCTGGATGCCGCGGTTCTTCAAGCGGGAAACCAAAGCGACTGCGGCAGCGATCCGGGGGCTTATCACATCGTTAACCGAAGAGCGGCTAGAAGAGATCAAAGCCGGGCGTGCCCCCGACGATCTGGCCACCAAGATCATGACGACAAAGGACCCCGAAACAGGCGAAGGGTTCGACGTGCCTGAAATGGTGGACCAAGTGGCGATCTTCTTTCTGGCTGGGCACGAAACATCGGCAGCGGCACTGGCCTGGACGCTCTACCTGCTGGCCACGCACCCCGACTGGCAGGACAAACTGGCTGCCGAGGCCGAAGAACTTACCGAAGATTTCGCCACGCTCTCGAAGCTGAAACTGACCCGCGATGTGTTCCGCGAAAGCCTGCGGCTGTACCCGCCCGTGCCAATGGTGGTGCGCGAAGCATCCTGCCCGGAAACATTTCGCGACCGGTCTGTGAAACCGGGGGCGCAGGTCGTGCTCTCACCGTGGCACCTGCACCGGCACAATCGGACATGGGATAACCCCGATGGGTTTGACCCAAACCGCTGGCACACCGAAAATGGGAAAGCCTGCCAACGCAGCGCTTACATGCCCTTCTCGGCAGGGCCGCGCGTGTGCACGGGGGCCGGGTTTGCCATGATCGAAGGGGTGTTGCTGATCGCGCAGCTTCTTCGGGCCTATCGCTTTGAAGCCGTCGCGGGGCAAGACCCCGTGCCTGTGGCCCATCTGACGGTGCGCACGCAGCATGGGATGTGGCTGCGATTCGTCCCGCGAAAAGGGGGCGTCGTTTCCAAGGCGTGACCAACGCACCCGCAGCCCAAACATTACCAAACTTGTGGAAACAGTATTTGTGGCAGCATTGCCTAAGTGGTCGTTTCTGAAACGATCTGTTCTTCATTGTTTTCAGCACCTTAATAGATCACCGGCGGATTTCCGCGCAAAATCAGGGCAGCATTGAGGCGGATTTTGGGACGCAAATAAGTTATAAAGTGGTGTGGGGGCCGTTTTTGTTTTCGAGGAACGGCTATGATCTTTGGTGGAACATCACTCTCAAACCTTGCGGACGCCTTTGGGCGCAGCCTGAACGGTGGCCGGTCTGCACAGAAAATCAAGGATACTGAATTCGACATCTATGAACGTGCGCCTGTGCTGCGCGCCGACATCGAGGCGATGCTGTCAATTGAGATTGCACAAAACGACGACCTTATTGAACAGGACGCCGTTGAACAGGAAGAGGTGCTGCGCGAAAGCGAAAAGCGTGAACATGACACGATGTGCATGATCCGCGGTGCCCTTTACCCGGTCGACTGAAGCCGGGTCTGGAAGTCTTTCAACACAAAGAGACGGATGGCCGACGCCAGCCCGATATCAACGCGCATTTCATCAATTTCTGCGGCCAACTGATTAATCGGTTGGCCGTTTTTCTTTGCGATATCGCAAAAGGCTTTCCAGAAGTCATCTTCCAAAGACACGGACGTGCGATGCCCGCGCAACGTAAGCGACCGTTTGACCGGACGCCCGGTCATACGTTGTCATCAAACTTATGCGCATTCAGCGCTTGACGCAGCCGATCACTTTGCGCCGCATCCAGCGCGCGCTGCGCTTTGGTGCGCCCGAACTTGGTGGCATTGCTATCTGCGCGGGCCTTGTCATCGGCCCGCTTTTTGGCTTTGCGATATGTGTTCAGGTTGATGGGCCGGGTCATGCAGCTGCGCCTATTTGGGCCCGATCATATCTTCGGGGCGGACGACGTTTTCAAAGGTCGCTTCATCCACAAACCCCAGCTTGATCGCTTCTTCCTTCAGGGTCGTGCCGTTCTTATGGGCGGTCTTGGCGACAGTCGTTGCATTGTCATAACCAATCGTGGGCGCAAGGGCTGTGACCAGCATCAACGACTCGCGCATCAGTTTTTCGATGCGTACTGTGTCGGCCTTGATCCCGATGACGCAATTGTCGGTGAATGCGCTGGATGCATCCCCGATCAGCTGCATGGATTGCAGGACGTTATAGGCCATCATCGGCTTCATCACGTTCAGCTCGAAATGCCCCTGCGATCCGGCAAAGCCGACGGCGGCATCATTGCCCATGACATGGGCGCAAACCTGCGTGATGGCTTCGACCTGCGTGGGGTTCACTTTGCCGGGCATGATGGATGAACCGGGTTCATTTTCGGGCAGCATCAATTCACCCAAACCACAGCGCGGACCCGACCCAAGGAAACGGATATCGCAGGCGATCTTGTAAAGCGACGCGGCGACGGTCTTCAAAGCGCCCGACATCTCGACCATGGCATCATGGGCGGCGAGGGCTTCGAACTTATTGGGCGCGGTCACAAACGGCAGGCTGGTGATTTCCGCCATATTGCGGGCCACAGTCTCACCCCAACCATGGGGCGTGTTCAACCCTGTGCCAACAGCCGTGCCGCCTTGGGCAAGCTCATAGATCGCAGGCAAAGCACCACGGATCCGGCGAATGCCCATCGCAACCTGATGCACATAGCCGCTAAATTCCTGGCCCAGCGTAAGGGGCGTTGCATCCATCGTATGGGTGCGGCCAATCTTGATGATATCCGCAAATTCGCGCTGTTTCTGCTCAAGTGCGGCGTGCAGCTTGGCCAGACCGGGCAACAGCACATCATGGGCCGTGGTGGCCACGGCAATATGCATCGCGGTCGGGAAGGTATCGTTTGAGGATTGACCCATGTTGCAATGATCGTTGGGGTGCACCGGGTCTTTCGACCCGATTGTGCCACCCAACATCTCAATCGCGCGGTTTGAAATCACCTCATTGGCGTTCATATTCGACTGCGTGCCAGAGCCCGTCTGCCACACCACCAACGGAAAGTGATCATCCAGCTTGCCCGCGACAACTTCGGCTGCAGCGGCAATCATCGCATCGGCCTTTTCAGCATCCAACGCACCGCGGTCTTTGTTCGCCATCGCGCAGGCCTGCTTGATGACACCCAAAGCGCGGACCACAGCCACAGGCTGCTTTTCCCAGCCAATCGGAAAGTTCATCAGACTGCGCTGGGTCTGTGCACCCCAATAGCGATCTGCGGGAACCTCAAGCGGGCCAAAACTGTCGGATTCTGTGCGGGTCTCGGTCATGGGATATTCCAATTTTGTGCCGGTGCATGCCGATTGGTCGGATCATGGCAGGGCGGCAAGGTGGGGGTGGTTCTTAAGTTTTGCGAAACTGGTCAAGTGACACGACTTCGGCATCGCCGCGTGGCGGGGTCGGTTCATCGTCTTCGGCCATCTCGTCCATCGGGGCCTCGGTGACCTCGTCTGCGTCGTCTTGCGCGGCTTCTTCCTGCGTCTCAAAGCGCAGGCCAAATTCGACGGAGGGATCAACGAAGGTCTTGATGGAATCGTATGGAATATAAAGCGGCTCGGGGTTTTCGCCAAAGTTCAGCGTGATCGCAAACCCATCATCAGACACATCCAGATCAGCGAACCAGTCTTGCATGACAACAGTCATCTCACCGGGATAGCGATCAGACAGCCAATCGGCGATTTCAACATCTGGGTGCATCGTGTCGAAAGTGATAAAGAAATGGTGCTTGCCCGGCAGCCCATCCTTGGCCACCCGCGCCAGCACGTTTTGGATCAACCCCCGCATCGCGCGGTGCATCAGATTTCCATAGTCAATGCTATCGGACATAACGGCCTGCACCCTTTCGCAAAGTGACGTTGGGCAAAGCATAACGGTTTTGACGGGGGATAAAAGGGGGCTAGGCCAAGCCCGCGACACAAAGCAAAGCGCCGCAAATTGCAACGATGCCAAGCGTGGAGAGTAAACCGATGCCACGCCATAACATCAAGGCAGCAGCCAAAGCCGCCAGTGCGATGGCCGCAGGCCGGATGCTGCCCAGCGCAGGTGTGCTGATCTGGAACGGCCCGATAGTGTCGATTGTGACGGTGCCAAAGAACACATGCAGCGCAAACCACACCGACAGATTCGCAATCACTCCGACAACAGCCGCCGTGATCCCCGCCAAGGCCCCTTGCAGACGCGGCTGGCTTTCAAGGCGATCAATGAAAGGGGCCCCGGCGAAGATCCAGATGAAACAGGGCACGAATGTCACCCAAAGGGTCATCAGCCCAGCAAGCAGTGCCAAACCCACGCCGCCCTCGGCCAGCCCCGCAACCATGCCGACAAACTGCGTCACAAGGATCAGGGGTCCGGGGGTCGTTTCGGCCAGTCCAAGGGCCTCCATCATTTGCGCAGTTGTCAGCCAGCCATAATCGGCCACGACCGTCTGGGTCATATAGGCCAGCACCGCATAGGCCCCGCCAAAGGTGACGATAGCAAGTTTTGAGAAGTAAAGCCCGACGTCGCTCAGGAACGTCGCGTCCATTCCAGCCGCGATCACAAGTGGCGTGGCCCAGATCACAGCGCCGATCAGGATCACCTTTGCGATCTTGCCCCAGACAATCGGGGCAGGCGTGCTTGTGACGCGCGCACCTGCCATCGCGAAAGCCCCGACAAGTGCGGCCATAGCAATCACCAACGGAAAAGGCAGGTTCAGCGCGAAAAGGGCAACAAACGCCGCAAGGGCAATGGCCCAAGGGATAGGCCCCTTCAGCGCCTTTGAGGCGACCTTTTTCAAAGCCGTAATCACAATGATCACAACGGTCGCCTGCACGCCCAGAAACAAGGCCTGCACCAGCGGCAGATCACCATAAGCCCCATAAGCAAGGGCCAGACAGGTGATGAGCAGCGCGCCGGGGATCACAAATAGGCCGCCCCCAATCAAACCGCCCAGAATGCCGCGCTGCTTCCACCCGGCATAGGTCGCAAGCTGCATCGCCTCGGGGCCGGGTAAAAGCATGCAGAAGGACAAGGCGCGCAAAAACTGCGCCTCACCCATCCAGCCACGGGTTTCGACCAGTTCTTTATGCATCAATGCGATCTGGGCTGCAGGGCCGCCAAAGGACAGCAGGCCGATGCGGCCAAAGACCCGGATCATATCAGGGATCGGCTGGATCATGCCTGACCCCCAAGGTCGGTTTCATGGGTTTCTGTGAACCCATCACGCGCCCAGCGGTACAGTGCATCATAAACGGGCAAGGCCGTTTCCAACTGGGTCACGTCATCGCGGCACATGCGTGACAGGCCGACAGACAGCGCCAGCAGGCCCGCAGCTTCGGGCGATTGATCATGCGTGTTTGTATCAGCGGCACGCACAACGGATGCCAAGCGTTCAAGTGCGGGATGGGATAGGCCAAAGTCCGCAATCATTGCATCAAAAGTACACAGATCACCGCGATGGGTCAGGGCGACATCGGCCACATCAAAGGGGATCGCATCAAAGCGCTGCGCGACGCCGATAACCTCTGCCCGTGGGACATATAGGATTTCGGCGCCTTGGTTGATAAAACGGCGGATCAGCCAGCCACAGGCGATGCGATCAATCTTGGGGCGGGCGCGGGTGACCCAGCGGGCTGACGTCTGTGACTTTGCAAGCGGAATGGCTGGGTAATCGGCGCCCGCCCATGCCACAGCGCCCCCTTCCAGAACTTCCGCCTTTTGGCCCCGGCTGCGCAGGCGTGCGGCGACACCATGGCTTAGCTTATGGCCTTCATGGCAAATGATCACGGACGGGTGGCCTTGGGTGGCCGCAAGGATCGCATCAAAAGCATCGTGATCCAACTTCAGGGCAGTGGGGATCACGTGGGGATGAAGGGCGACGTCATCGGCAATGCGCACATCCACAATGACAGGCACATCGGGCGTGCCGATCAGGCGCATCAGCTGTTTCGGGGCAATCGTATTCAGTTGGGGCACAGGGGCATCCTCCACAAATCTGGATCAAAGGATGCGAACCTTGGGCCAAAGCCTCACGGGGCGGTCGCAAGCCCCATAGATTAAGGTTAGGCATCTCCCCATTTGAGGTCAACCAACCTCTGACCTAACGCGTAGCAATATCATTCTTTGGTTTTCAAATATCCCCGCCGGAGGCTCCGCACGCACTCACCCACACAAACGGCGGCTTCAGCACGCAAGGCAGATCTCGATCCACCGCCCGCTTTAGCCAAACACCTGAGCCAATTCGCGCAGGATTTTCATCCGGATCGCTTCGGGATATTCGCGGTGCGTGCGTGCGGTGATGACAAAGCCGTTTCGGGTGATGATGCTGGTTTTGTAAAATCCGGTGATCGCAACGCCCATGGATTCAATCGCGACACCATTGATCGTGACACCCTGACGCTCGGCACGATTGCGCGCGCCGCGCACATCTCCACCGGCATTCGGGGTGCCATCGCCGGAGACATCAATCACATGATGCTCACAATCTGCCACCGCGCCGAATTGACCCAACGCAAACGAAATCGCCTCGGCCGGGGCGGTATCGGATAACACAAAAGCGCGCGGGATCAGGCGGGCTTCAGCCGCAAGACGCTCTGCATCCAAGGCGGTGCGGATGCGGGTCCAGGGGATGGACACCTCTTGGCGGTCGGTGCCGGACCATTGGATCACCATGATCGCAACTTCGCCCTGCACCATCGCATCCACAATCTCGGGGTCCTGCAGGGCATCAGCCATCCCATCAATCTGCAAGCGATATTCGCCCGGATCAACCGAATTGGACACATCAATCGTCAGGGCAAGAGCAGTCTGACAGGCAACAACAGGGGTGGCCAAACAGGTGGCAAGGCAAAGACTGGTCAACAACTTCATAAAGCCAATCGTGCGCCGGGGGGGCGAATGATTGCAAGCCCGGAAACTGCGGCCAAGTGACAAAATCTGCAGCAGGCCTATGCGCCCGTAAGATCCTGTGCAAGCATCAGGGCATTGCCATCCGGGTCATAAAAAGTCGCCGTGCTGACCATGCCTTCAATCGTATCGGTCGGCCCATCAAAGCGCACATCTGCGGCCTCAAGCGCTGCGCGGGCCGCAGCGATATCAGCGACCCCGAAAACAGGCACCGCATTACCCGGCGCAGGCGCACCTTGTTCGCCAAGGCCAAGGGTCACACCGTCGGTCATGGTGGCAAGCTCGCTCCACCCGGCCTCGTCCACGTGATAAAGCAGGGGAAAGCCAAGCATGTCTGCGTACCACGCTGCACTTGCGTGGCGGTCATGCACGGAAATTGCAAAAGTAATGGTCTTTTCAAGGGTCACGCGGGCCATGGGACTTTCCTTATGATGTAAAATATATTAACTATATTTTATGGACATTAACCTTCTTGTCAAGCTGTGCGCGCGGGCATGGGCCACGGCGATCTTGGCGGCATTCCACAACGGCGTGCCGGGACGACAGGCAGCACTTCTTGGGGCCACAGGGGCAGGGCGCACGGCTTTTGCGCAAAGCCTTGCGCATTTGCAGGATTTGAAACTGGTCATGCGCAACCCCGGCCATGGGCATCCTTTGCGCCCCGAATACCGGCTGACGGCAAGGGGCGACGTTTATGCGGCCATTGCTGCGCGGATCGAAGCTGCGGTGCCTGCAAAGGACGAAGCCGCGCTGTTGCGCAAAGCGTGGACAGTCCCAATCCTTGCGGTTGCCCCGAAGCCCACGACGTTCTCACATATCAGAAGAACGCTGCCTTCGCTCACCGACAGAGCATTGTCACTTAATTTGAAGACGCTTCAGAATATCAACTGGTTAGAGCGCAGCGTTGATGTAGAAAGTTCGCCCCCAAAACCCATCTATAAGGCTGCAAACGCAGGGCTGCGGATCAGTCGCGCTTGCGTTGGTTAAGATGGCTTGTGTCGGTAAAGATGGGAAGTGCAGGTTTCTGTTGCCCGGCGTCTGCTTGCAGGCGACGTCCAAGGACAGAGGCATTTGCCCTGCAAATGTCCGGAGTCCGACCTGCGAACACTGTAAAGATTTGGCTCTTAAGATGGGAAGTGCAGGTTTCTGTTGCCAGGTACCTGCGAACCCCGCCTAGGGTCGCTAAACCCTAGGAGTTAAGTTTTCAGTGTTGGGCACAGCTTACGCTGCGACCGCTACTGGAGCATGGTTGTCATTTGCAACTATACAATTTGAACCGATAACGGTGGTATCTCACCGAAACAAAGCTAACCCCTTTAGACGTTCGTCGATCCTATTTCGTCCCCCTCCGACCCCAAATGAAGGTTGATTGGTGGAGACGCCGGGTACCGCCCCCGGGTCCGATCCGCTTATTACGAGCGCGTTTATGTTCATAGTCCCGAAGGACATCTTATATGTAGGACGCGGACCTTGTCCGCGCAAGCCCCTTCGCGGGTAGGCGTATATGCTTTGGGCCCGTCGCAGTCGGGCTTGCCCCGCGCCCCAGCCCTTGGCTTCTGCCCGTGTTCCTGATTACCCTGTTGTTCGTGCCAGCGGGGGGCGCACACCATGACTGATTTTTTACTTCTTGCGACCGTTTTTCTTGTGGCCGGCGTTTTTGCGGTGCCGATCGCCACGCGGCTTGGGCTTGGGTCCGTTCTTGGCTACCTGATTGCGGGTATCGCGATCAGCCCGGTGCTGGCGGTTCTGCAGGTGGATGTGATCCAAATCCAGCACTTTGCCGAATTTGGCGTTGTCATGATGCTGTTCCTTGTGGGGCTTGAGTTGGAGCCAAAGCTGCTTTGGGGCATGCGCGCGCGCCTTGTTGGGCTTGGCGGCGGGCAGGTTGTTCTGACGACGGCGCTGGTCACGGGTGCCGCAATGACATTCGGGCAGGCTTGGAGCGTCGCCCTCGCCATCGGGCTTGTGCTTGCGTTAAGTTCGACGGCTATTGTGTTGCAAACATTGAACGAAAAAGGATTGATGAAAAGCGACGGCGGGCAGGCGTCTTTTTCGGTTCTTCTGTTTCAAGACATTGCTGTGATCCCCATGCTGGCCTTGATTCCGCTGCTTGCCCTGCCAGAACTGTCCGATATGGGCCTTGATATCGCCGCCCAGCACAGCGAAGGCGGCACCCACAGTGCCGATCATGGTGGCGATAGCGGGCACGGCGCGCAGATAAGTCTTGTTGACGGGCTGAACGGTTGGCAGACCGCCCTTGTAACGCTGGGTGCGATTGCTGCGGTCGTTTTGGGCGGCAGCTTCCTCACACGGCCGCTATTTCGCTTCATCTCACAGGCGCAGTTGCGCGAATTGTTCACCGCAACGGCGTTGATGATGGTCGTGGGGATTGCATTGCTGATGTCGCTGGTGGGGCTCTCTGCAGCCCTTGGCACCTTCCTTGCCGGCGTTGTGCTGGCCAATAGTGAATACCGGCACGAACTTGAATCCGACATTGACCCGTTCAAAGGGCTGCTCTTGGGACTGTTCTTTATGACGGTCGGGGCGGGCATCGACTTTGGGCTGCTGTTTGACAACATCTTCACCATCCTCGCCCTTACCATTGGGCTGATGGCGCTGAAGGGGGCGGTGCTGTTTACCCTTGGCAGCGTCTCTGGCTTGCGCGGCACAGATCGTTGGCTGCTGACATTGGGGCTGGCGCAGGCGGGCGAATTTGGCTTCGTGTTGCTGTCTTTCACGGTTGCCAGCAATGTCATCCCGCAGCCGATTGCGGATCAACTGTTGCTGGTGGTGGCTTTGTCGATGCTGCTGACCCCGGCGCTTTTCATCCTGTATGACCGGATCATCGCGCCCAAATTCGTCGAAGACCAAAGCCGCGCCGCTGATGAAATTACGGAAAACAACAAGATCATCATCGCAGGCTGCGGCCGGGTCGGGGCGATTGTGAACCGGATGCTGACGGCGGCAGGCTATTCATCGACCGTGATCGATTACAGCGCCAAACAACTGGATAATGTGCGCACCTTTGGCATCCAATCCTTTTACGGCGACGCAACGCGGCCCGATTTGCTGCATGCCGCCGGGATTGATGAGGCCAAGATGATCGTGATTGCGATTGACGGGCGGGAACAGATTACCGACCTTGTGCGCTATATTCATACAACCCACCCAAACGTACATATCATCGCGCGGGCCATCACGCGGGACCACGTCTATGATCTTTGGGCAGCAGGCTGCCGGGATATTATCCGCGAGACATTCGACAGTTCAGTGCGCATGGGGCGTTCAGCCTTTGAGGCTTTGGGGATTCACGCGGATCATGCCACTGAAATGGCCGAAGAATTCGTCATCGCTGATCGCCAAGCAATGGTCGCAACAGCCGATGTCTATGACCCCGATATTCCGATGGCACAGAACGAAGCCCTTGTGGCACTGGTCCGCGAACGCGCCCCCGCGTGGCAGGACGAACTGAACAAAAAGATGACCGCCATCCGCAATCAAGACATCGAGGAAAGCGCGTAACGCTGCAATGCAGCAAGCCCCTCCTGTTTCTTTTGAATAAAAATATGTCGGGGGAGGCGAAGCCGGGGGCAGAGCCCCTAAATGTTGATCCAAATCGCAGGGATCGCAACGGCAGCTTCCACCAGAAAATACAGCCATTTCTTCGGGCTGGTCCCATCCAGAACGATTGATGTCAGCCGCCCCAGAGCAGCGCCTGCCCACGCAAATCCAAGCACGGCATAAGCGACAGGTGTCCCAATCACCAGAACGCCCACGCCAAGCCCGACAAACAAACAGCCCGCAGAGGCGCGGATTTCGGATTCGCCCATCGTGGTGTCACCGGGGGTCAAATCCAAAGCCCCCATCGTGTATTTCGGGGCAAGCCAGCCAAAGCAACCAAGCCCGATACTCAGGGCGGCGAAGAGATAATTCAGAATGTCCATGGCGCGCCTTTCCTGTGCTGCACCCCGTCAGATAGCAGGCTCAGGCCGCATTGCCATGTTTATTGCGGTGCCGGGCCAAGGGTGTCGCGCAGCACAGGCCGGGTGCGAAGTACAACGGGTGCCATTTCGCGCCCGTCTTTCACAAGTCCGGCCAAGGCGCGTGCGGCCTGTTTGCCCATTTCGCGATGGGGCACATGCACGGTTGTAAGGGCCGGAAAAGTGACTTCGGCCAGATCAATGTCATCAAAGCCGGTAATTGACACATCCGCAGGAACCGAAAGCCCCATATCGCGTGCGCGGCGCAACGCACCAACCGCCAGCACGTCATTGCCACAAAAGACAGCCGTTGGCGGATTGGGCCTGCGCATCATCGCTTCAAACACATCCGCACCGTCTGTGATATCATAGCGCGTTTCAACAACCGCCAGATCGTTTGCATCCAAACCCGCCACGCGCATGGCGCGACATAGGCCCAAATGGCGCTCTGCGGCGCGGTCATTCTGGGCCATCTGTGCGGAAATCAGGCCTAGTCTGCGGTGGCCTAGGGTAATGACTTCGCGCGCCATCTGCTCCATCGCCAGCGCATTATCAAAGCCGACAGATGGGCGGGTTTGCGTTGCATCAAAGGCCCAGGTGATCAGGGCGGGTACCCCTTGGGTTTCAAGAAAGCGGTAGATCGCAGGGTCACGGCGATAGCCAATCAGCAACAAGGCATCAGCCCCGCGCGCAACAAGGGCGCGGATTTGTTCTTCTTCCTGTGTGGGTTGATAGGATGTGCTGGCGACCAGCATCGTGAAGCCGTGCTGCAAGAGTTCTTCCTGAAAGGCCTGCAAGCCACGGGCAAACACAGCATTCGCCATGGTCGGAATGATTGCACCGATGGTGTTTGTGCGCCGCGCAGCCATCGCGCGGGCCCCGAAATTTGGCGAATAGCCAAGGCGTTCAACAGCGCCCATCACCTTGATTTGCGTCTTTGCAGCCACTTGGTCGGGAAAGTTCAAACAGCGCGATACAGTTGCCGTTGATACGCCCGCCGCATCAGCGACGTCTTGCACGGTTGGGGTCTGGTCTTTGTGTTTCATATCAAGGTCAGCTCCCGCCAAGTCGGCGACGCAGGCTTAGAAAAACCGAAAACTTCGGCTGAAATACAAGCGCGCGCTTGGTGCTGAATGTAACAGCTTACATGAGAAAGTAAATGAGAACGGTCGCTTAGCCATTTAGGTCCTGACCTAAGACTCGCGGCGCAGGTCGCATCGCATGCAACCGGTGTGTCTGTACCGGGTGGCCCTTTGGTCAGGGCCACCCGGCCATATTTTTTAGAAGCCGGATTTGATCAGTTCAAATGTTTCGGCCTGACGCTCGCGCGCTTCATTGGACATTGGCAACTGGGCCAAGACGGGCACATCGATGGGCTCTAGCCCGGCGGCTGTCAGCCCTTCAAGGTCCACTTGGGCCGCGGACGCGACCTTGTTGGCCGATCCATAACCTTCATCCAAAAGCGGGATCACCGAACTTTCAGCCAGCATCGCGTTCAGATAGTCATAGGCTTTGTCTTCATTGCCCGGTCCATCGACCAGATTGACATAACCACAAAGCCACAGGCTTGACCCTTCAGCGGCTTGGCGTTGGAAGGCGATCGGGCGGCCTTCTTCGACCATGGTCGGGAAAGTTTCGTTCCACGCCCAACTGACAAGGACTTCCCCTGATGAGAGCAATTGGGACAGCTCTGCCGGATCAGTCCAATAGGTGCGCAGGTTCGGGTGTACTGCGCGCAGCCAGTCAGAGGCAGTTTCGAACTGTTCGTCCGTTGCATTGGTCCAATCAGAAACACCTGTCGCAAGATAGGCCAGCGCATAGGCATCATCGACATTATCGGGCAAAGTCACGCGGCCCGCATAGGCCGGGTTTTTAAAGACGTCGAGCGATGCAACATCTGCCGCTGGCACTTTATCAGGGTTATAGGCAATCGCGGTCGAGCCGAAATCGACGGGAATAAAATAGGTTTCACCCCCGGCGATATCGGTGCCCGTCAGATTTGAATCCAGATCGCCATAGGCTGTGATCTTGGAGATGTCCCATGGTTCAATAATGCCGCTCTCGGTCCATTTGGTCACTGATCCGGCGCAGATATGGGCCACATCTGCCTCAAACCCGGCGCGGATCTTTTGGAAGGCTTCATCTTCATCACCAAAGAATGAAAACGCGGGGCTGTCGCCATGTTTGGCGATGTAGTCGGCGTGGAAATCGGGGTTTTCAAAGCCGGGGTAATCAAACACCAGCAAATCAGCGTCTTGGGCGCCTGCGGCCGTCGCAAGCGCAAGGGCAGAGACCGCACCAAAAAGGGCGTGTATTTTCATCGTCATTTCTCCCGTGGTCGATGTTTGTGGCTGAACGTATGTTGCCCCTTGCGGCGCGACAAGTGTCAATCGGACCTGGGTGCGCTGCGGGTGGCAAAAACGCTTTGGGCCAGATCATTTGTATAGGTGGCAAGTGCGGCCAGATGTTGATCGGCAGCCCCTGCATCCTGCGCCTCAAGCGCGTCGGCAATCCCGGAATGAAATGCGATAATCCGTTCGCGCGAGCGGGCGCTGAAGGTGATCATATTCATCAAGGGCTGCATCGCCTCGACCGCGCCTGCAAGTTGGTAAGACAACACCGGGTTGTCGGCGGCATCGACCAAAGCGCGGTGAAAGGCCACATCGCTTGCGCAAAACGCCTCATCCGTGAGGCCGGGTTGGGCTTGCCTGTGCGCCTCGGCGCGCATGGTGGCAAGATGATCGGCAGTGCGCCGCTGTGCAGACAAAGGCGCGCAGGCGCGTTCAAGGGTATAGCGCGCCTCGCAAGCGGTGGCGAAACTGACGGTGTTCATCGACAACAACAGCGTCGAGGTGGTGATCTGCTGCCCATGGGCCTGCGCATAGGTCAAGCGGTTCACAAAAGCGCCGCCCGTGGCACCGCGCTGTGTGCGGATCAGGGACTGGGCACCAAGGCGCTTCAAAGCCTCGCGCACGGTTGAACGGGAAACGGAAAATTGATCGGCCATCTCGGATTCCGACGGCAGCCGTTCATCCACAGGCAAATCGCCTGCAATAATGGCGCGCTTGATTTGTTCGGCAATCTGCGCGGACAAATCAGCTGGGTTCTTGGGATCAATTTTCATTTGTCAGACATTTAATTGTCTGACATATCTTTTGGCAAGGTCTTTCGGGAGGAGATTCCGTGTCTCATGTCATTCGCACATCGCTCTGGCTTGCGTTCTTTGGCGCGATCCTGCTGGCGTGGGCGATGATGTATATGATGAGCGTCTCTATGGGGCTTGATGTCATCGGGCGCCCGTCGGGGATGGTCATGGATGATATGGGGATGACCCGGTTCGGGCCACTGTTTGCCATGTGGGCGATCATGATGGCGGCGATGATGCTGCCGACGATGATCCCGACGCTCACGAACTATGAACGGCTGATGATCAGCGCCGATGGGACGCGGGCCGGGTGGACCGGTGTGCTGCTTGGGTATTTCGTTGTGTGGGTGGCCTTTGCAGCCTTGATCACAGTGGCACAGCAGGCGCTTTTTGCGGCAGGTGCTGTGAATATGCTGGGGGCGGCGACGTCCAAATGGCTCTCGGTCGCATTGCTGATCATTGTCGGTGCGTTTCAATTCAGCCGCACGAAAGAGGTGTGCCACGGCGTCTGCCATTCCCCGATGACCTATTTCCTTGGACATTGGAAAACGGGTTTCACAGGGGGCTTGCGGATGGGCCTTGGGCTGGGCGCGTTCTGCGTGGGCTGCTGCTGGGGCTTTATGGTGCTTGGCTTTGTGGGCGGTGTGATGTCGCTTTTGTGGATGGGCCTTGCAACGCTGTTTATGGTCTTTGAAAAACTGCCCGACATCGGGCATCATCTGACGAAACCGGCGGGGGTTGTTTTAATCCTTGCTGGATGTGTTTTGGCCGTTTGGCCCCTTTAAGAAGGACTTGGGATATGGCTGAAAAGACAAGGCAACCCAGCGATAAGATCGCGATTTCACAGCGCATTGATCAGCGCATGGACAACCCCAAACGGCGCAAAATGCAGCCCACCAATTGGGCCATCAAGGGCGAGCTGTTCTTGAACTGCTCGTGCACGACCTTCTGCCCTTGCGTCGTGTCCTTGGGTGCGCACCCGCCGACCGAAGGGCATTGCCACGCATGGATGGCGATCGCGATTGATGAGGGGCACTTTGAAGGCGAAGACCTTGCGGGTCTGAACATCGGCCTGTTGGTGGACATTCCGGGGCGCATGGGCGAGGGGAACTGGAAAGTTGCGGCCTACGTCGATGAACGATCAACCCAGAAAGCCTATAACGGCATCCTGAAAATCTTTAGCGGCCAAGCAGGCGGCACGACGGGGCTGTTTACCTTCCTTGTCTCTGAAATCATCGGGGCCGAGCGTGAGAAAGTCGAAATCGTGCGCGACGGCAACAAGCGCGGCATCTACATCGGACGCAAAATCCAAGGTGAGATCGAGATGATCACCGGCAAAAGCCCCGATCATCCGGTCATGGTGTCCAACTCCAAATACTGGATGGGCCCGGATATTATCGCCGCCCAAGGTCTGAAATCAAAAGTGCGCGACTATGGCCGCGTCTGGGACTTTGGCGGAAAATCCGCCGAGATTTGCCCGATTGATTGGAAAGGCCCCAAACCGTGATTGATCCGGCCTATTGCCAGATGATGGCACGCTATAATGCGTGGCAAAACAAGGGTGTGCGCGCCGTTGTTGAAGCGATGCCGATGGACGAGCTGACCAAGGATCGCGGTGCATTTTTCAAATCAATCTTTGCGACGCTGAACCATCTGCTTTGGGCCGATCAATTGTGGATGTCACGCCTTGCAGGCACGCCTGCGCCGGGGCCGCATAACCTTGACTATATGCCGACAATTGCGGCCTGGGGCGCAGAGCGTTTCCGTACTGACGGGCTGATCACGCAATGGGCGCGCAAGGTGCAAGCGCTTGACCTGACAGGCGATTTGACGTGGCAGGCGGTGATGGATCAAACAGAATACACTGAACCCAAAGCCATGTGCGTTGTTCATGTCTTCAATCACCAGATTCACCATCGCGGGCAAGTACATGCAATGTTAACGGCGGCGGGGCAGGTTTTGCCGGCGACGGATATCACAGCCATGTCGAAGGGGTAGCTGATGCCAATGATATGTATCGCGCTGAACGGCGAAAATAACGCCAATAAAAACCTAAGAGGCAGCTTATGACGGCTACGATTGCTCCGTCCCGCCGCATCCGGCGGACACCCTTTACCGAAGGCGTCGAAGCCGCCGGGGTCAAGGGATATACGGTCTATAACCACATGCTTTTGCCGACGGTGTTCCGGTCGGTGGAAGAGGATTATCACCACCTCAAAACGGCGGTGCAGGTCTGGGATGTGGCGGTCGAGCGGCAGATCGAGCTGCGCGGCCCAGATGCCGCGCGGCTGATGCAAATGCTTACCCCGCGCGATTTGCGGGGCATGATGCCGGGGCAGTGTTTCTATGTGCCGATTGTGGATGAAACCGGGGGCATGCTGAATGACCCCGTCGCGCTGAAACTGGCCGAAGATCGCTGGTGGATTTCGATTGCTGACAGTGATTTGCTGTTCTGGGTCAAGGGCTTGGCCTATGGCTATCGTCTGGATGTGCTGGTCGATGAACCCGATGTCTCACCACTTGCGGTACAGGGGCCCTTGGCCGACGATTTGATGACCCGCGTCTTTGGCGACACGGTGCGCAGTATCAAATTCTTTCGCTTTGGCTGGTTTGATTTCAACGGCGTCAGCATGGCCGTGGCACGGTCGGGCTTTTACAAGCAGGGCGGGTTCGAGATTTATGTGGATGGCACCGAGAACGGTATGCCCCTTTGGAACGCCTTGATGGAGGCGGGCAAGGATCTGGATGTGCATGCCGGCTGTCCAAACCTGATTGAGCGGATCGAGGGTGGCTTGCTGTCTTATGGCAACGACATGACCCGCTGGAACACGCCCCATGAATGCGGCTTGGGCCGGTTCTGTTCGACCCAGACTGCAATTGGTTGTGTGGGCCGCGATGCGCTGTTGCGCGTCGCGAAGGAAGGCCCCAACCAGCAGATCCGCGCGATCAGTATTGCAGGGGATATACCGCCTTGTGATCGGGCTTGGCCGCTGATGGCCAAGGGCAAGCGCGTGGGGCAGGTGACCTCGGCTGCAAAATCGCCGGATTACAAAACGAACGTGGCGATTGGCATGGTGCGGATGACCCATTGGGATGATGGCACGGTGCTTGAGGTTGAGACACCGGATGGGCCACGTGCTGCCACAGTGCACGAGTCGTTCTGGATCTGATCGGGGCGTTCCAATTTTCTGCGAAAATTGAATGCCTCCGGCGGGGATATTTTGAAACCAAAGAGATGTGCAGATGCGCATCAGGGAGAATGTGATGTTTAAGGCTTTGATCGTCGAAAAGAACGAAGAGGGAAAGATTGCGGCTGCGGTGCAGGAGATCAGTGAAGATCAGTTGCCCGATGGTGATGTGACTGTTGATGTGGCCTATTCGACGGTGAATTACAAAGATGGTCTGTGTATCGGCCCCGGTGGCGGCCTTGTGCGTAATTATCCCCATGTGCCGGGGGTTGATTTTGCCGGTGTGGTCAGCGCGTCCGATGATGCCCGCTATAAACCCGGCGATGCGGTTGTGCTGACTGGCTGGCGTGTGGGTGAGGCCCATTGGGGCGGCTATGCCCAAAAGGCCCGCGTGAAGGCGGATTGGCTTGTGCCTCTCCCAAGTGGTTTGACGACGCGGCAC
>CAYPVL010000056.1:0-22937 GCA_964414165.1 uncultured Cognatiyoonia sp. | reverse complement strand
ATTCCTCCCAAACCGGAGAGACTGGAGAAACCGGAGAAACCGGAGAAACCGGAGACAGGCTGGCCCTTGACCTCGCTGGCAGCGACACCTGCGCTGCCACCGGAGTCGTCGGCACCTATCAACTGGTCAGCATCGAACTCACCGAAGATCTGCGCCAGATTACCCGCGATGTCAGCACAGAGGCCTCGGTGAATCCACGCAATGGCGTTTTGTCTGTCGACAGTATCAGCGATCAGGGCATCGGTTTGCGGTTCTACGAGCAGGGTATCACCGCCGTTGACTTCAACGTCGGCGCCGATCAGATCACACGCTACTTCGCGAGCCTGGATAGCGATATTTCACGGCCGGTTATCCTCGCTTCGGTGGATGATAACCAATGCTCTTTCGCCTACTTTCCCGCCAACAGCAGCGGCTGTGCCGTTGCGACGAGTGGCAGTGTAGTAAAGAGTGAAAACAGCACAACAAGCAGTGTGCTTGTCAGTTCGAGCAGTGGCGGTAACGGCGGGGCCGGAGGCAGCAATAACCAGCAGGGTACGCCCGGCCAGGACGGCATCAGTGTCATCAACAATAATGGCATAATACGGTTTGGGGATGATATCAGCATCGCCGTGGCCGAAGGGCACATCACCATGACGCGCGAAACACTCGCGCTGGTGGCCGAGGGGCGCGCCGACAAAGGCGATGTGCTTGGCACAGCGCGGCTTGCGGGGATCATGGGGGCGAAGAAATGCGCCGACCTGATCCCGCTCTGCCATCCTCTCCCGATCACGAAGGTCGCGGTCGATCTCATCCCCGATGAAACCCTCCCCGGCGTGCGCATTACAGCGACGGTGAAAACAACGGGTAAAACCGGCGTCGAAATGGAAGCACTGACCGCGGTCTCCACCGCCGCGCTGACCGTCCATGACATGGTGAAAGCGGTGCAAAAGGACATGGTCATCGGCGGGATCCGGGTGACTTTGAAAGACGGCGGCAAATCGGGGCGTTTTGAGGGATGATCTCCGTCACCGAGGCCCTCGCCCACCTCTTCGCCCTCACCCCACAGCTCCCCGTCGAACACGTCCCATTGCGCGCTGCCGCCGGGCGTACCCTTGCGCAAGACGTGCAAGCGCAGCGCACCCAGCCGCCTTTCGCGGCAAGCGCGATGGACGGCTATGCCTTGCGCAACGATGAGGCCAAACCCAGCGCGCAATTCCACGTCATCGGCGAATCCGCTGCCGGGCACCGCTTCCAAGGGAACATCCAACCGGGGCAAGCCGTGCGCATTTTCACCGGCGCGCCTGTTCCGACAGGTGCAGATCGCGTTATCATCCAAGAAGATGTGACCCGCCAAGGCGACCACATCACCCTGGACGACAATCTGGACCAACAGACCTACATCCGCGCCGCAGGGCAGGATTTCAGCGCCGGGGAAACGATCAAAGCCCCGCGCACCCTGCGCCCCGCCGATATCGCGCTGCTTGCGGCGATGAACATCGCAACGGTCCCGGTGACGCGCAAGCCGGTTGTGGCGATCATCCCCACGGGCGATGAACTTGTGCAACCGGGCGAGGCCCCGTCGATGGATCAGATCATCGCCTCCAACAGCTATGGGTTGGCGGCACTCCTCGAAGACCTCGGCGCATCGCCGCGCCTCCTTCCCATTGCAAAAGACAGCGCCACATCGCTGGCGCTCACCTTCGATCTGGCCCAAAGCGCGGACCTGATTATCACCATCGGCGGGGCCTCGGTCGGGGATCATGATCTAGTGGGGCAAGTGGCGGGCGATAAGGGCATGGAACAAGCCTTCTACAAAATCGCCATGCGCCCCGGTAAGCCGCTGATGGCCGGAAAGATGGGCGGCGCAATGATGATCGGGCTGCCCGGAAATCCCGTGTCGGCCATGGTCTGCGGGCATGTTTTCGTGGCACCTGTGATCCGGGCGATGCTTGGGCACAAAGCAGACGCAACACCCACACAAACCGCGACACTCGCCCATGATATCGGCCCCAACGGGCCGCGCGCGCACTACATGCGCGGGCATCTTGGATCAGAGGGCCTGCAGGTTTTCGACCGGCAAGACAGCGCCCTCCTCTCAGTCCTCGCGCGGGCCAATTGCCTTGCCATCCGCCCGCCAAACGACCGGGCCCGACCCAAAGGCGACCCACTTCAGATCATCCAACTCTAAGGCCATATCTCGCTTTGGTCCAAATACTCCCGCCGGAGGCTTCGCACAGTCAATCCGCACGACAGTTGACACAAAGCAAGAACATCCATAGAACATATGCAAAACGCGCAAACCCAAGCGCCGACATGTGAGGATGCAGTATGCTGACCAAGAAACAACTCGACCTGCTTGAATTCATCCACAAGCGCGTGCAGCGCGACGGGGTGCCACCATCATTCGATGAAATGAAGGAAGCGCTTGATCTGCGGTCGAAATCCGGGATTCACCGGCTGATTACAGCGCTGGAAGAACGCGGATTTATCCGCCGCCTTGCGCACAAAGCCCGCGCGCTTGAAATCGTGAAACTCCCCGATGCGATGGGCAACAGCGGCTTTAATCCCCGCGTGATTGATGGGGACAAACCCGATAGCACGCCCGCCGCCGCGCAACAGGTCGACATCGCTGCCATTGAACTGCCCGTCATGGGCAAAATCGCCGCCGGTGTGCCGATTGAAGCGATCCAACATGCCTCGCACAACGTGGCGGTGCCCCAGACGATGTTGGGCAACGGGTCGCACTATGCCCTTGAAGTTAAAGGCGATTCGATGATCGACGCCGGGATAAACTCGGGCGATGTGGTCGTGATCAAGGAAACCAATGTGGCTGATGATGGTGATATCGTCGTGGCCTTGGTCGAAGACCAAGAGGCGACGTTGAAAACCCTGCGCCGCAACGGCCAATCCATTGCGCTTGAAGCGGCGAACCCGGCCTATGAAACCCGGATTTTCAACGCCGATCAGGTGAAAGTGCAAGGCAAACTTGTCGGCCTGATCCGCACTTACTGAGCCTTATTCAAAGACAAAACGGGCGGCCCCGGCGGCCCGTTTTGCGCATTCGGCAGCACAAAAGCAGGCACATATTGCGGATCATATGATGCTGCGTTCCAAGGGCGCACGCCCCCCACCGCGCGGGCCGTGATGACCTGCAACCCCTCCGCGCGCTTCATCAGGGCAACCGCCCCGACTGCACGCAAAGATTCCACATCATAAACAATGCAAGGCCGTACCACGCGGTCCACTTGATTTGACACCAGAATATCCGCACCAGCGCAGCCCCTCATCTCGGCCAAAGCGGTTTTGCCTGCGACCTGCACCACTTGCACATCGCCCACATTTGCATGCCAAACCCGGCCCATTTGCGCCAGTCCGGGGCGCGCTGCGGCCTCATCCTGCGCGACCGGTGCCCCATCATTTTCAAGCCAGATACCGGCCACAAAGCTGGACCCCTTATCGCGCGACAACGCCCGCCCTTCCGGGCCGATCACGCCGATCAAATTGCCATTGTCCGCGATCAACAACGCCGGGCGTTCGCCCTGCCCCCAGAACAAGAACGCCGCCATGACCGGCACCACCCCGACCCAGCGCGCGCGGCCTTGCCACAGGATCACAACCAGCGCGCCCAAAGTCAGCGCAGGCAAAACCCACGCAGGCGGCGCGACAACATGGCCGACAGCCCCGTCCCAGCCTGACACAGTGCGCGCAACGAACAAGATCCAACGCAGCCCAAGGTCCATAAACCAAAGGCCCACCCCCCAAAGGCCGAAAGTTGCCAAGCATACCGCCAACACCGCGGCAGGCATCACAAGCGCCCCCATCAACGGCACCGACAAAAGATTAGCAATCAACCCAAAGTGCGACACCTGATTGAAATGCGCCGCTGCAAACGGGGCCGTTGCCAGCCCCGCCACAAGCGAAGAGATCACAACAGACACAATGCCCCGCGACCATTTGGGCAAGCGATGGTTCACGCGGCGCATCCCGCGAAAGACGACAACCAGCGCGGTTGTGGCGGCAAATGACATCTGAAACCCCGGCCCCGTCAAGGCCTCTGGGCGCAGCACCAACACAAGCGTCGCCGCGATGGCCACAGCGCGCAAGGTCAAGGCACGCCTGTCCAGCAACACGGCCACAAACATGGTTGATACCATGATAAACGCACGCTCGGTCGCGACATTCCCGCCGGATAGCGCGAGGTATCCCGCCCCCGCTGCAATCGCCACAACAGCGGCGATTTTCTTCACCGGCAAGCGCAAAGCCAAGGGCGCCCCCCCATAGCGGATTGCCGCAAAGATGAACCCGGTCAAAAGCCCCATATGCAGCCCGGAAATCGCAAGCAAATGCGCGAGGTTACTATCGCGCAAATTCTGTAAAGTCTCTTGCCCCATCGCCGCGCGGTCGCCCGTCATAATCGCTGCCGCAAAGGCCCCGGTTTCCCCCGGCAATGCCGCCTGCACCGCGCGCGACAGGGCGACGCGCTGGCGGAACACAAACAGGGAAGCCCCCGCATCAGGCGGCCCGGACCGCAGCACCGGCATGCGCGTATAGCCCACAGCCCCCAATCCTGCGAACCACGCATGGCGCTGGAAATCAAAGCCCCCCGGTTCCGCAGGGCCAGAGGGGGCCGACAGATGCCCGGTCATGATCAACTGATCACCGGGCAAGAACAGCGTCAAAGGCTGATCCCCATGCACAGACACGCGCACCTTGGTGGGGGTGCGCGCAGGGTTCATATCCATCCGCACGCGGTCCAGCGTCAATCGCACCGCATCCGAGGCCGAGCGATCAATATGCACAACGCGCCCGGCAATCGGGCCGTAATAGCGAAAGGTCAGAACCGGGCCAGCCACAGATTCAGTGCGAAACTTAGCAAGGCCAAGCCCCGCGCAAATCAAGACAAGCATGATGCAGAACGGGGCGAACACCGCGCCGACGAACCGGGATAAGCCCAACAAAATCAACGCGCTGAATCCAAACGCCCACCAGAATCTCGCCTCCGGCTCAACCTTCAATGAAAAGTAAATGCCGATGCCAACCCCAAGGCACACAGGGACCCAAGCAATCATCGCGCCGCGTTGGGCAAGGATCGCATCAACCAAACTTGCAATCGGTCGCACTTGTCCTCCCCCTGCGGTTTCGCGTATCCCGCCCCCAACCCCGCCTTCAATGGCGGAACTTGGTAAAGCAAAGGTTAAATCCCATGAGCGTCGTCACCCGTTTCGCACCTTCACCCACAGGGGCCTTGCACATCGGCAGCGCGCGTACCGCTCTGTTCAACTGGCTTTACGCGCGCGGGCGCGGCGGTAAATTCCTGCTGCGGGTTGAGGATACGGACAAAGAACGCTCAACAGCCGAGAACACACAAATCATTCTTGATGGGATGACATGGCTGGGGCTGGATTGGGACGGCGACCCTGTGATGCAGACGGCGAATGCGTCACGACATGTCGAAGTTGCAACCGCGCTTCTGACATCAGGAAAGGCCTATAAGTGTTTCTCTAGCCAAGAAGAAATCGAAACTTTTCGTGAAAAGGCACGGGCCGAAAAGACCTCGACCCTGTTCCGCTCTCCTTGGCGGGATGTGGCCGAATCTGATCACCCCGATGTACCTTACGTGATCCGCATCAAAGCGCCCCGCGACGGCGCAACAACGCTACACGACGAAGTGCAGGGCGATGTGACTTGGCAGAATGACCAGTTGGATGACATGATCCTGCTGCGCTCGGATGGAACGCCTGTCTATATGCTTGCCGTAGTGGTTGATGATCACGATATGGGCGTGACCCATGTGATCCGGGGCGATGATCACCTTGCGAACGCATTCCGGCAAAACATGATTTATGAGGCCATGGGCTGGGCCAAGCCGACGCTTGCCCATATCCCTTTGATTTTCGGGCCAGATGGCAAGAAACTGTCCAAACGGCATGGGGCGACCGGGGCGGCAGAATACCAAGCAATGGGCTATCCAGCGGCGGGCATGCGGAACTACCTCACGCGCCTGGGTTGGAGCCACGGTGACGATGAATTCTTCACCGACGCGCAAGCGCGCGACTGGTTCGACCTTGGCGGAATCGGCAAATCCCCGGCGCGGTTTGACTTTAAAAAGCTCGAAAGCATCTGCGGGCAGCACATCGCCATTGCGGATGATGCTGCACTGCTGCATGAAATCCAAGGCTTCCTGGCTGCAACGGGGGCTATGCCCTTGAGTGAAACGCAAAGTCACGGGCTTTTGTCTGCGATGTATTGCCTGAAAGAACGCGCGAAGACACTGCCCGATCTTATTGAAAAGGCACATTTTATCCTGTCTGAGCGCCCCTTCACACCGGATGAAAAAGCGGCGAAAAACCTTGATGATGTATCCCGTGGTATACTGTCCCAATTGACGCCGCAGCTGCAAACAGTTACATGGGAACGGGACAGTTTAGAGGAGGCGGTTTCGTCAGTGGCAGCCGCCAATGAAACGAAACTTGGCAAGCTCGCAGCGCCGTTGCGTGCTGCTCTTGCCGGGCGTGCCGTTTCCCCGTCTGTTTTTGACATGATGCTTGTCATCGGCCGGGATGAAACGCTTGCCCGTCTGAAGGATGCATCAGCCTGACACCATTTCGTAACGTCTTTGCGTTACGCATCGGCAAGGCTTAACGACACGCGCGGTGCAGGGATTTCCCTTTCACTGCAGACATGGGGAATGAACATGGCAGACCAAAAGACAGCGACACTGACGATCGACGGGAAATCATACGACCTGCCGATCCATTCCCCCACCACTGGCCCAGACGTGATTGATATCCGCAAGCTTTATGCACAGGCCGGTGTATTTACCTATGATCCGGGCTTTACCTCGACCGCCTCAACCGATTCAACGATCACCTTCATTGACGGGGCGAAAGGTGAATTGCTGCACCGGGGCTATCCCATCGATCAGTTGGCGGAAAATTCCCACTACCTCGAAGTGTGCTATGTGCTTCTTTACGGTGAATTGCCCACCGCCGCGCAGCTTGAAGATTTCGAAAGCCGCGTGACGAACCACACGATGCTGCACGAACAGATGATGAACCTTTTCCGTGGCTTCCGCCGCGATGCGCACCCCATGGCCATCATGGTCGGTGTGGTCGGTGCGATGTCGGCCTTTTATCATGATTCCACGGATATTTCAGACCCTTGGCAGCGCGAAGTCGCCTCGATCCGCCTGATTGCAAAGATGCCCACGATTGCGGCGATGGCCTATAAGTATTCGATCGGGCAGCCATTTGTGTATCCACGCAACGATCTGGATTACGCATCCAACTTCCTGCGTATGTGCTTTAGCGTTCCAGCCGAAGACTACGAAGTTGACCCGATCCTGTCCCGTGCGATGGACCGTATCTTTACGCTGCACGCAGACCACGAACAAAACGCGTCAACCTCAACGGTGCGCTTGGCGTCGTCTTCTGGGGCAAACCCATTCGCCTGTATCGCGGCTGGCATCGCCTGCCTTTGGGGCCCGGCGCACGGTGGCGCAAACCAGGCCTGCCTTGAAATGCTGCGCGAAATTGGCACTGTGGATCGCATCCCAGAATACATTGCCCGCGCCAAAGACAAAGAAGACCCGTTCCGCCTGATGGGCTTTGGGCACCGGGTCTACAAAAACTTCGACCCGCGCGCGACCGTGATGAAGGAAAGCGCGGACGAAGTGCTGGAGCTGCTGGGCGTGGAAAATAACCCGGTTCTGCAGGTCGCGAAAGAACTGGAAAAGGCCGCCCTTGCCGATCCGTATTTTGCCGAAAAGAAACTGTTCCCGAATGTCGATTTCTATTCGGGCATCATTCTTGAGGCGATGGGCTTCCCCACATCCATGTTCACCCCAATATTCGCGCTTTCGCGCACGGTGGGCTGGATTTCACAGTGGAAAGAACAGCTGTCCGATCCGCAGCTCAAGATCGGTCGCCCGCGCCAGCTATACTTGGGCGAAACCGCGCGCGACTATGTCGACATCGAAAAGCGCTGATCCAATTCTACGAACCGCGCGGCTTGTGCTGCGCGGTCCGCAGCGCTGGCTTTTTGTTGTTTCCTGAATGACCTCGGATTTCAGGAACCGTGCTGCACCAGAATCATCCTTCACATCAAAAGCATCGCGCTGAACTGCGTTTACTTCACGCTGCCACACCCCTAAATTAGCGTCAGGGCTGACAGGACGCCCAGACGCCGCCAGCCCGTAAGGGCCAGGCTAAACCTGTTATAGAACAATAAGCGACCGTTCAGCCAAGACGCTGCGGTCGATAAGGGCGGCTCTCGACCAGTTTTCAGCGTCGCATTGGAGGAACGCCATGTCCCGCCCTCAAACGCCCCTTGTGATCGCGGATCTCTCTGCATTCGCAACAGCACTGCGGCAAAACTGGCCCGACACAAAACCCGGCCAGTCCCAAACGCTGACCCTGATTGCCAAAGCCGCAGGCTACCGCAATCACCAACAGCTGAAAGCCGCAACGCCAGACGATCCGCCGCCCGACAAGCTGGCCGCAAAACGCGTCAGCGACGCTTTGCGCGCATTTGACCACGCTGGGCTGATGACCCGCTGGCCCCAGAAAACATCCCTGCAGCGGCTTTGTCTGATGTGGTTTTGGGCACGGCTTCCCGGACGCAAGGACCTGACGGAACAACAGGTCAATCAGGTATTGAAAGCCGGTGAAACCTTCGGCGATCACGTCCTGCTTCGCCGATCCCTGATCGACCATGGACTTGTAAAACGCGCCATCGATGGGCGGATCTATCGCAAAATCGAACAACGCCCGACACCGGAAGAACGCCAATTCCTCCGGGAACTTTCCGAACGCACACAGGCCGCAAGCGCGCCAAGCTAAGAAAAAGGGAGGGTGCGTTCTCCGCCCCTCCCATCGCATCTGCTTCTTTTGAATAAAAATATGCCCCCCGGAGGGTCCGCAGTTTCAATCCAAAACAAACCTTTGGACTAGCGCCCCTCAAACCGCGCGGGTCGCTTCTCTAAAAACGCGACCACCCCCTCGCGGAAATCGCGGGTTTTGCCGCAAGCCCCTTGAAGGCGCGCCTCAAGCGCCAGTTGCCCATCCAGATCATTGTCAAATGATCCCCGGATCGCCTCTTTCACATAGCGATAGGTTTCGGTCGGCCCCACAGCCAACTGCCCGGCACGGGCCTGCCAGTAATCCTTGAAGCCAACCTCAGGCACCACCTCATAGATCATGCCCCAATCAGCGGCCTGCTGGGCTGACACCTTATCAGCAAACAACGCCGCCCCCATCGCGCGGGCCATGCCGACCTGACGCGGCAAAAAATACGTGCCCCCCGCATCCGGGATCAAACCAATGCGGGTGAAGGCCTGCACGAAATATGCAGCGTCCGACGCCATCACCACATCTGCAGCCAAAGCAAGGTTCGCCCCCGCACCCGCCGCCGGACCATTCACCGCACTGATGGTCGGGATCTTGCAGTCAAAGATCGCTTTGAGCATCGGGACATATTCATCCCGCAACGTCCGCTCTAAATCCAAACGCGCCGCTGATCCGCCATCGCCAAGGTCTTGGCCCGAACAAAACGCGCGGCCCTCGCCGGTCAGCACGACCACACGCGCCTCGGCCTCGGCAGCCTTTACCGCATGGGTAATCTCGGCGCGCATCTGCGCATTCAGCGCGTTCATCACATCAGGACGGTTCAGCGTGATGATGGCGACATTGGCCAGCACCTCATAGCGCAGCGTTTCATAATCCACGGGGGGCATCCTTCCGATCTGTTCACGCATCAATCTAGTGAACTGACCAGTTTAGAAAAGGGCAACCGTGCGTCACGACCGCATTATCTTGTCCAAAGCTGCCTTTTCATCCTCCGATAAGGCGGCTTCATCCGGCACCCGACGGCGGATCGTGCTCCACCCGACACCAAGGGCGACCAGCAACATCGCGGGCGCGGCAAGCCACAGGATCAGGTTCGCGCCGGTCTTCGTGGGGTTCAGAAGCACAAATTCGCCATAGCGAGCCACCAGATAGTCCACCACTTCTTGATCGCTGTCCCCTGCAGTCAAACGCTCACGCAAGACAACACGCAACTCGCCCGCAAGGGCGGCGTTGGATTCATCAATACTTTCGTTCTGGCACACCGGGCAGCGGATACCTTGGGAAATCGCGCGCGCGCGGTCCTCAAGCAGCGGATCATCCAGCATCTCATCCGGTTGCACCGCCCAAAGCGGGCTGGCCAGCAGCGCAAGGATCATCACCAACCGCTTCATTCCGCAGGCACCGCCGCAGGTTTCGTCTTTGCGGCCCCGGCAGCCACACGCAGACGACGGTCAGTCAGGGAAATCAGCCCACCAAGGGCCATCAGGATCGACCCGCCCCAAATCCAATTCGCCAGCGGTTTGATATAGGTGCGCACCGTATAGCCGCCACCGGGTTGTGGCTCCCCGATCACCGCATACACATCCTGCCAGAACCCGTTCTTAATCGCGGCTTCCGTCGTTGGCATGTTGGCAACCGGATAAAACCGGCTTTCGGGTTGCAGGACATAGGCCGCACGGTCCCCGCGCTGCACCGCCAGATCAGCGATGGTCGTCACATAGTTCGGCCCCCGCTCTTGGCGTACGTCCTGCAGGGTCACGGTATAGGCACCCACTTCAAACGGCTCATCAATCTGGGCGACGCGGATGTCTTCAATCTGCCAGGCCAGAATGCCCGCAACGCCGATAAAGGTCACACCCAGCCCGATGTGGGCAATCGACTTGCCCCAATCCGCCCGCGGCAGGCGCGTCATACGGCCCAACTTTGCACGCAGCTCCCCGCGCCCGGTGCGCATACCAAGATCAATCAAGGCCCCGCCCACAATCCAGACGCCCAAGGCAAGGCCCAAGGGCCCCAGCGCCGACCGCCCGGTCTGTATCGCAAAAGCAAGCCCCGCAAAGGCAATCGCGACAAACGCCAGCAAGCCAAGCGGCAGTTTCGCCCGGCCCAGCGATCCGCGCTTCCACGCCAGCAAAGATCCCAATGGCAACACCAGCCCAAGCGCAATCATGAAAGGCGTAAAGGCCGCATCAAAGAATGGCGGGCCGACAGATAAGGTGCGGCCAAGGATCAGTTCTGCAAACAAAGGCCAGATCGTGCCGACGAAGACCACGAAGCAACTCACGGCAAGCAAAATGTTATTCAGCACAAGCGCGCTTTCGCGGCTTACCGCGCCAAACACGCCCTTGGCCTGCATTTTGTCAGCACGTAGCGCGAACAGCACCAAAGGTCCGCCAAGGAAAATACCCAGAATATAAAGGATATAAAGCCCGCGCTCCGGGTCATTGGCAAAGGCATGGACTGAGGTCAAAACGCCCGAGCGCACAATAAATGTGCCAAGCAACGAAAACCCAAAGGCGAGGATCGCCAGCAAGATCGTCCAGCTTTTCAACGACTCGCGCTTCTCAACCACGATAGCAGAATGCAGCAACGCCGCCGCAATCAACCACGGCATAAAGCTTGCGTTTTCAACCGGGTCCCAGAACCAAAAGCCACCCCAGCCCAGTTCATAATAGGCCCACCAAGACCCCAGCGCGATGCCCACGGTCAGGAACATCCATGCGGCCAAGGTCCATGGGCGCACCCAGCGGCCCCAAGCCGCATCCACGCGCCCCTCGATCAGGGCGGCGACGGCGAAGCTGAAGGTCATACTCAGGCCGACATAGCCGAGGTACAAAAACGGTGGATGGAACGCCAAACCGGGGTCTTGCAGCAACGGGTTTAGGTCTGTGCCGTTCAACGGCGCATTCTCTAAGCGCACAAACGGGTTCGACGTAAACAACATAAAGGCAAGGAACGCGATCGACACAGACCCCTGCACGGCCAACACCCGCGCGCGCAGCGTATCAGGCAAACCGCCACCAAACCACGCAGCCGAGGCGCCAAATACAGCAAGGATCAACACCCACAAAAGCAAGGACCCCTCATGGTTCCCCCACACGCCACTGATCTTATAAATCAACGGCTTATCGGTATGAGAGTTGAGGTAGACAAGCTGCACCGAAAAGTCAGACGCAATAAATGCCCACATCAAAACCGCGAAAGCAAAACCTACAAGGATCACCTGACTGATCGCCGCCGGTTCGGCAAAGCGCATCCACGCCGTCCAGCCCTTATGCGCCCCGATCATCGGGACGCAAGTTTGGGCAATGGCGACCGCGAAGGCCAGAATCAAAGCGAAATGGGCAAGTTCTATCAGCATGGGTCAACAGATAGCGCATTGTTGCGCCAGACAACATGCCCCTCACGGCAAATTCAGGACAGACAAATTGACGCCGCCTAAAGCGAAAGACCGCCCTGCAACGCAAAGGTTAATCCGCCCATCAACAGCCCGCCAATAATCAGACGCACCAGCCATTTCAGCGCATCCTCAATCGCGACAAGCCGGGCGGTAACATTATCGCGGTGCACGATTTCCACCGCGTTGCAGGTCTCAATCGCAGCCAAGCGCGCCTCGACTTTCTCGATCCAATCCTCGGTCATCGCTGGGCCTGCCAATCGGCCAAGGCGGGGTTATCAATCGGGGCCTCAATCTTTTCTTCGGGCACTTTCAAAGCCTCGCGCATCGCGACAGTCTGCACGACAGAGCGTTGAAATTCCTGACCTTTCGCCTGATGCCGCGCACCAAAGTAAAAACTGACAATCGCGCCCATCAACCACCAGAGCGGTTCGGGCACCAGCGCAATCCCCGCCATGCGGGACGAAAACCAAGCCGGGTCAAACATCGCGCTGACAAAAAGGCCAATCGTGCCAAGCGCCAGCATCGGACGGGGCAACCGGTTGATCCCGTCGATAAAGCGATCAAACAAACCTTTGCGCGGATGGGCAAATTCAGCCGCGAACTGCTTGAGCGTCGCACCCTGCATATCCACAGACCGCTGCGCGCCTTTGTCGGCATTCTCCCGAAAGACCTCGGCCACTTCCGCCACCGCATTGCGCCCGTCGCCAAAGATGAAAGACATCACCTGCCCGATCATACCCATTTCGCAGTCCTTTCACGGTGTTGTGCATGTGTCAGATGATATTTCGGCGCGATGAATTCCTCGGCCCGCAGGATCCAGCCGCCCTTGCCGCCATCACGACGGCGGGCATATTTGCGTGACGGCGCACGACGATCCGCAAGCGCATAGTAGTAATTGCGCCGGGCGATCCCGTAGGCATCCGCCAGATGCTCTGGTGCAGCCTCAAAAGCCGTCCGCGCCGCATCAATTGTCTGCGGTCCAATGACACCGTCCACATGAACATCAATGCGCATCTGATTGAAAAGGCGTTGCAAAATCTTCACCGCATGCGATCCCGCATTGACATACATATCAAAGACCGAGGCCTGCAGCACCTCTGGCAAGGCCGCGATACGCGGCGCATTGAAATAATGCTGAATGAAAATCTCGACAGCCTGCGCGCGCGGCAATCGGCGCACATCATCCGCCGTCACCCGCCCATCCCCGTTCAGATCAAGGCCAAGGCGGCGCATCGTGTGGATCGTCACCCCGTGGTTGGTCGCCCCTCCGGGATCATCCGGGTCATTTACATAGCCGCCCTCACGGCGGACGATCTCTTCTGCAATATCGCGCACTGTTCGCATCTGGATTCCTTCCCAAGTCGAAAGGAATCTGCGCGCCAATGGTTAATTGGTGATTGGACCACCGTCCGGGTCAACGTAAACACCCTGTTCCTTCAAGGCATCAATCACTTCGGCAGGCATGTATGTCTCATCATGTTTTGCCAGGATTTCAGTGGCTTGGAAGACGCCGTTCACGTAATGCCCGGTCGCCACAGTGCCCTGACCTTCCTCAAAAAGATCAGGGGGCAGATCATTACCCACGTAATGCACCGGCACCTCGGCATTGCCGTCCGTCACGGCAAAAAAGAATTTTTGGCCCTCATCCGGGCGGATCGACCCGTCGACAACCAAGCCACCCAGGCGGATCAGTTCTCTTTCACTTGGCCCGTTCTCCACCACCTCTGTAGGAGAATAGAAAAACTGAAACGCGTCATCTGGCAGCATATACAGTAGCCCAAGCATCACTACTAAGCACCCACCAAGGATGGATATAATCTGGATACGGCGCTGTTTCTTCAGTGACTTCATGGGAATAATCCGCGTTAGGGAAAGACGGGGGCCAACATCAATCCTGAGGTTTCATCCAGACCTAACATCAGATTGGCGTTCTGCAATGCCTGCCCTGATGAACCTTTCGTCAGATTGTCCAAAGCCGCAATCACAACCGCGCGCCCCGGGATGCGGTCCGCGATCACACCGATATGGCAAAAGTTGCTCGCCCGGATATGCTTGATCGACGGATGCGCCCCCATCGGGAGCACCTCGATAAACGGCTCATCTGCGTAAGCCGCTGATAATGTGTCATAAATCACATCCGCCGCGCCTTGCACATAGGTCGTCGCCAATATTCCCCGGTTCGCGGGCAACAAATGCGGCGTGAACTGAATATGTACAGGCCGCCCGGCAATGGCCGAAAATTCCTGATCAAATTCGCCCAAATGCCGATGCGTGCCGCCAACAGCATAGGCATGCGCCCCTTCTGATAATTCCGCATGAAGCAGATTCTCTTTCAAAGCGCGCCCGGCCCCTGACACAGCCGCCTTCAAATCAAGAATAATATGATCCAGATCAATCGCACCCGCTGCAATCAAGGGCCGCAACACATACTGCCCAGTCGCCGCGTTACAGCCCGTGCCCGCGACAAGCCGCGCGCCCTTGATCTGATCGCGATAAAACTCGGTCAGCCCGTACACAGCCGTCTTCTGCAATTCAGGCGCGGAATGCGCCTTACCATACCATTTTTCATAATCCGCAGGATCGCGCAGCCGGAAATCCGCTGACATATCTACGATCTTCACATGATCGGGCAGCCCGGCAATCACCTGTTGCGATGTGGCATGGGGCAGACCACAAAACACCATATCGACGCCGTCAAAGGACATTTCTTCAATCGTGGTCAGGCGGGGCAGATCCAGATGGCGCAGGTGCGGAAACACCTCTGCCATGGTCATCCCGGCCTTGGAATTTCCAGATAATCCGACGATTTTCATCGACGGATGGGTGGCGATCAGCCGGACAAGTTCAGCGCCTGTATAGCCAGACGCACCTAAAATAGCGACAGTGTAGATCATGAGTTAAGCCTTTGAAAACGGACGTTTAAGCAGATTGAAATTCAATCTGTCGTCGCAAAAACTGGGTCGCGCGGGATGACACACGCTTGGGATCACCGGTGGTCAGAAAGGTTACACCTTCGCCGCCACCCGCCATTTCGGGGCGGCGATCAAGGTAATGCGCAAGGCTCGCCCCGACCAGTTCAGGCTGCGAAAAAACCTTTACATCCGCGCCCAGCGCGTCCTGAAAGATGTCCCGAACAAGCGGGTAGTGCGTACAGCCCAAAACAGCCGCATCCGGGTTCGGCATCTTGCGCTTCAACGCATCCACGTGGCTGCGCACCAAAGCCTCGGCCAGGATCATGTCGCCATCCTCAATGGCATCGACAACACCACCGCACGACTGCGCCTCAACATCCACCCCAATCGCGCGGAACGCGAGTTCACGCTGAAACGCGCGCGACGCAACCGTCGCTGGGGTCGCGAAAAGCGCGACATGCTTCACAGCCACCTCACGCGGGGGCGAATTATCGCCCCACTCGCGTTCGGTCAAAGCCTCGATCATCGGCACGAACACCCCCAGCACGCGCTTGTCTTTCGGGACCCAGCCTTCCTGCATGCGCCGCAAGGCGGCGGCTGATGCGGTGTTACAGGCCAAGATCACCAGATCACAGCCTTCATCGAACAATCGCTGCACTGACGCCGTTGTCAGATCATAAATATCATCCGCATCGCGCACGCCGTAAGGGGCATGGGCGCTGTCACCCATATAGACAAGCGGCAGGTCCGGCAGGTCCTTTTGGACACCATCCAGCACCGTCAGCCCACCCAGCCCGCTATCGAAAATCCCGACTGCCATTGCGGCGTTCCTTGTACCTGTCCTCAAATTCATAGCCCAGTTGATCGCTATCAATAGGCCTTGGAGACAGGTCATACGTCGCCTTGCGCAGGAAATCCATCGCTGCGGTAGGGTCTGTGCGAAATTGATCCAATACATCACGCGAAATCGGCGCGCCGATGGCAACGCGCACAGGCGTATTCACCCGGGCTTTGAACTCGCGGATCAGCAGACCAAGGCGGAGCGTGTTGTGCAAACGGCTGGCAATTTGGAACAGGCGACTATTGCGCCCTTCAAAGAAGATCGGAATGACGGTTGCATCGGATTTGGCAATCATCTTGGCGGTGAAATTGCGCCACTGCGGATCAAGGGCGGGTTTGCGCAAGCCCTGCGCCGTCGACACAGTTCCGCCGGGAAACACAGCCACCGCGCCGCCATCAGCCAGATAGTCCAAAGCCGCAGCGCGCGTCTTGATGTTCTCTTTCATCGCCTCTTTCGTGTCATCAAAGGAAATCGGCAGGATCACGCGTTCCAGATCAGGGGCTTTACGAAAGACGTGATTGGCAAGGATCTTGAACGCTCCACCCCGGCGCAGCGACAGAATATGGCCCAAGGTCAGCCCATCCAGAATGCCATAGGGGTGATTGGCGACCACAATGATCGGGCCTGTCTTGGGGATATTCTCAAGGCTGCCCTTCATCACATCCAACGACAGCCCATAGCGGTCGTTCATCACCCCCCAGAAATCGGCACCCTCTGCGACGTCCGCTTGATAGCCGCGCGCTTTGCGGATCAGGCCAAGGCGCCCGGTCGTATTCTCAAGCACCTTGATCACCGTGCGTCCGGACCGCCCCTTGGCCGAGGTGGCATAGGTGATATCGCGGGCGATCTGGCGGTCTTGTTTGGACATGGGTCGGGTCTTGTCTGTTGCGGACGCGTTGGTCCTACATAGGCAACCACGCGCACGAAACAATTCTATGACTCAATTCAGGCGACAATCAGAAGTTGCGTCTATTCCGCCGCAGTTTTCACCGGATCACTGCGCAAAGCCGCCAAAAGTTCTTCGCGCCGCTTGGCCACGTTGCGGGCATTGGCCTCTTTCACAGGACCAAAGCCCCGAATATCCAAAGGCAAGGCCGCCAAAGCGACCGCCGCATCCATCTGATCGGGGCGCAGGTCCGCAAGACCCGCCATATCCGCCTCGTATTCGGTGATCAGCGCACGCTCCATGCGGCGTTCATCTGTCCGGCCAAAAGGATCAAACCACGTCCCCCGCAATCGCTTAAAGCGCGCAAGCAGCGGAAACATCTTCGCCATCCGCGCGCCATAGGCCTTCTTCAGGGGGCGCCCATCCGCGCCGGTCTTGGTCAGCATCGGCGGGGCAAGCTGATAGGTCAGCTTCAGATCACCATCAAAAGCTGCCCGCGCCTTAACCTCCGTATCCTTCAGCAAGCGCGCCACCTCATATTCATCCTTATAGGCCAGCAACTTATGATAGCCCTTGGCCACAGCCTCGCGCAGCGCGGGGTCTTTAAAACGATCCACCATCGCACGATAGCGCTTGGCCAGCCCCTTCCCCTGATAGGCCACCAGATGATCGGCACGGAACGCGATTTTCTCGTCCAAGGTCTTTGGCAGCTCCACAACATTCGGCGTTATCACCTGTGCGGCGTCCTCTGGGTACAAAACAGCCCAGCGCCCATAATCAAAGGCGCGCTTATTGCGTTCAACCGCAGCCCCATTCAATTCAATCGCTGTATTAATCGCCTTATGGGTCAGCGGGATAGCGCCTTGCTGCCAAGCCGCCCCGAACACCATCATGTTCGAATAGATGCTATCCCCCATCAGGGCCTTCGCCAATGCGGATGCATCAAACATCGCCAGCCCACCCTGCAGGCGCGCCTCAAGCGACAGCTTCAACTGATCGGCAGGCAGCTTAAACTCTGTATCGCGGGTAAAATCGCCGGTGATAATCTCATGGGCATTCACGACACCCTTCGTGCGCCCGGTCTGCATCAAGCCCAGGGTCTTTGCACCTGCCGACACAACCAGATCACCACCAATCAGCGCATCGCATTCGCCTGTGGCGACACGAATGGCACTGATATCCTCTGGCTTATAGGCAATCCGACAATGGATATGTACAGCGCCGCCTTTCTGGGCAAGGCCCGCCATCTCCATCATACCAGCGCCCATACCATCCACATGGGCAGCCATCGCCATGACAGCACCAATGGTGACAACCCCCGTGCCACCGACGCCTGTAATCACCACATTATGGGTGCCCTTGATCTTGGGCAGGACAGGCGCGGGCAACTCAGGCAAATCAACCGAGGCCGTGGCCTCTTTCTTCACCTGTGCCCCCTCAATGGTGACGAACGACGGGCAGAAGCCATTCACACAGGAAAAATCTTTGTTGCAAGACGACTGATCAATCGCGCGCTTGCGCCCAAGCTCTGTCTCCACCGGAACAATCGACACGCAATTCGACTGCACGCCACAATCGCCGCAGCCCTCACAAACGTCGGTATTGATAAATACGCGCTTATCCGGGTCCGGGAACAAGCCACGCTTGCGACGGCGGCGCTTTTCAGCGGCACAGGTCTGGATATAGACAAGCGCGCTGACACCCGCGACCTTGGCTAAGGCCTCCTGCACGCGCGGCAACGCGGCACGTTCATCAATGCTGATCCCCTTGGGGAACTGCGCAAAATCCACGTCTTCCTTGTCGTCATAGACAACACGGACGTCTTTCACGCCCATCGCAATCAACTCACGACAAATCTGATCGGCAGTCAGGCCACCATCATTGCCCTGCCCGCCGGTCATGGCGACAGCATCGTTATACAGGATCTTGTAGGTAATGTTCGTCCCCGCCATCAGGGCAAAGCGAATGGCCTGCACGCCTGAATGGTTATAGGTGCCATCGCCAAGGTTCTGAAACACATGACCACGGTTTGAAAACGGGGCCTCACCCACCCAATTGGCACCCTCACCACCCATCTGGGTAAAGCCAACCGTGTCGCGATCCATCCACTGGACCATATAGTGACAGCCGATGCCTGCATAAGCACGGGACCCTTCAGGGACTTTGGTGGATGAATTGTGGGGACAGCCCGAACAGAAGTAAGGCAAGCGCGACGCGATCTCGGGGGCATTGTCGGCCTTCTTGGCAGCAATCACCGCTTCCCAGCCCGCCATAACCTTCTCGGTGCCGCAGCCCTCTTCGATCAGGATCTCGCCAAGGCGTTCGGCCACAAGCATGGGGCCAATGTCTGCCTTGGTGGGAAATATCTCTTCGCGGCGCCCCTCGGAATGTTCATCCCCCTTGTGCCAGCCATAGACGCGACGGCCTTGGCGATCATCAAAGATCGCTTCCTTCACCTGCACTTCGATCAGCTTGCGCTTTTCTTCAATGACGACAATCAGATCAAGGCCCTCGGCCCATTCATGAAAAGACGCCATATCCAGCGGCCACACTTGGCCGACCTTATAGGCGGTCAACTCCAGCCGGTCCGCCTCGCCTTCATCAATGTTGAGCAGCGACAGGGCATGTTCCAAATCCAGCCAGTTTTTCCCGGCTGCGACAAAGCCAATCTTGGCACCACGCTTGCCGATCTTGCGCTGATCCATCTTATTGGCACGGGAAAACGCCTCTGCGGCAAAGCGCTTGTGATCAATCATCCGCGCCTCTTGCAGCTGCGGGGTATCAACAAGGCGAATGTTCAGACCACCCTCAGGCATCGCAAAATCAGGGGTAACAAATTCCATCCGATGGGGATCAGCATCAACGACGGACGTGACCTCAATCGTGTCCTTCATCGTCTTGAGACCAACCCAAACACCCGCAAAACGGGACAACGCCCAAGCATACTGGCCGTAATCCAAAATCTCTTGCACACCTGCAGGGGACACAATCGGCATATAGGCATCCAGCATCGCCCAATCGGATTGATGCAATGTGGTCGAACTCTCGCCGGTATGATCATCGCCCATGGCCATGATCACGCCACCATGGGGCGAGGTGCCGGCCATATTGGCATGACGCATCACATCGCCCGACCGATCCACGCCGGGGCCTTTGCCATACCACAGACCAAAAACACCATCATATTTGCCCTCGCCGCGCAGTTCGGCCTGTTGGGCACCCCAAAGGGCGGTGGCCGCCAGGTCTTCGTTCAGACCGGGTTGAAAGGTGATCTGGTTTTTCACAAGGTCTTCGGACGCACGCGTCATCTGCATATCAACCGCGCCAAGGGGCGATCCGCGATAGCCCGTGACATAACCTGCGGTATTCAAACCAGCCTTCGCGTCACGGGAACGCTGCATCAGCATCAAGCGGACAAGGGCCTGCGTGCCATTCAGCAGCACATGGCGCTTGGTCAGATCATAGCGATCATGCAACGAAATCTCTGGTTTGCTCATGGCGTCCTCCCAAACAACCTGCACACCCACCTTAGGTCATAATTGTTGACCTACAAAGAGATATTTTCCCCTTCACGCAACATTGCCATGCACTCAGCGCATAGCGTAAGGAATGGAAAAGATTGGCCAACACATTTGAAGAAAGTAGCGTGATGGACTGGGACAAGCTAAGAATATTTCACGCCGTGGCCGACGCCGGGTCCCTGACCCATGCAGGCGACACGCTTCATTTGTCACAATCAGCGGTGTCGCGCCAAATTCGGGCGCTTGAGGAATCACTGAACACAACGCTTTTCCACCGGCACGCACGGGGGCTGATTCTTACTGAACAAGGCGAGTTGCTGTTCGACGCAACAAAGGCGATGAACAAACGGCTTGATGCCGCCTCCGCACGGATCCGGGACAGCGAAGAAGAAGTCTTCGGCGAACTGCGCGTCACCACGACGACCGGTTTCGGTACACTCTGGCTCGCGCCGCGCCTGCCGAAACTTTACGAACTCTACCCCGATCTGAACATTGATTTGATGCTCGAAGAACGGGTGCTGGATTTGCCCATGCGCGAAGCGGACGTGGCGATCCGCATGAAAGAACCCTCACAGGCCGACCTGATCCGCAAACGGCTGATGTCGGTGCGGATGCGGCTTTATGCCTCCAAGGCTTACGTGGCCGAACATGATGACATCGCAAACATCACCGACATGGTGAAACACCGGCTGATCTTCCAAAGCCTGAATTCCACGCAAGTCGCCGCAGGGGCAACCCTTGTGCAGCACCTGATGACGCAAGAGGTGCCGAATGTTTTCACGGTGAACAACTACTTCGGGGTGCTGCAAGGGGTCTTGAATAACCTCGGCGTCGGGGTGCTGCCCGATTACGTGACCGAAGACTTCCCCGACCTTGTACGGGTGCTGCCCGACCTTGAATCCAGCGAAGTTCCCGTCTTCCTCGCCTACCCAGAAGAGCTGCGGCAATCCAAACGGATCAGCGCGTTCCGGGATTTCGTGCAGGATGAGATTTTCGCGCACCGCAAAAAGATCAGGGACGCAGCGGCAGGATAGGCAACCACTAAGATGAGGGGGCCACATCAGGCAGCTGGCGCGGCCCACCGTCCGCGTCCAGTGCAACAAAGGTAAATTCGGCCTCAGTCACCTTGGCACCCGATGTCGCAAAGCGCGACCGGGCCCAAACATCGACATGAATGCGCATCGACGTTCGGCCAACTTTGACAAGCTTCGCATAAAGCGTGACCTCGTCGCCAACTTTGACGGGGCGCAAAAACTGCATCCCTTCAACAGCAACTGTCGCGCCGCGCCCTTGGGACACCCGGCCAGCAATATTCCCGGCAGCAAGGTCCATTTGTGACATCAGCCATCCCCCGAAAATATCACCTGCCGGATTGGTATCGGCAGGCATCGCAATCGTGCGGATGACAAGCACACCTTCATCCTGTTGACGTCCATGAGAACTGCGCTCTTGGGCGCGGGCAAGGACATCTTCATGGGGTTCACGGGGCATCTCTGATCTTTCTTTACAAGAACCAAAGTCACCGGAACGCGACATGCGGCCCGATTGATCCACAGCGGGATGCACCGACCAACGCAACAGGTCAAGCAGGTAGGGTGGGCAATCGACCCACCGTCACGCAGCCCCAACGCCACATTAACCCCGCGCGCGGCATACCCCCACCCACTCCCCGGGGAACACCGGGCGGATGGGTGCAAACCCTGCCGCTTGGGTTCAAGAACGCAAACACGGCGACCTATCAGCCGGACGCCCAAACACCATCCGCACGGTCGTGCCATCGGACCGCCCACTGTGGGCGGCGGCGTGAGCTATACCTTTACGAGGTATGGGATCCCTCTTGAATTCACCACATCTATAAAAACGACAATCACTGACGGGGCCTCACCCCCGCTCAGCAATTTCGCGCAGCCATACCCCAAACAGAACCACCCAAACTGTTTCTTCCGAACACAAATATGCCCCCCGGAGGGTCCGCACCCTCAATGAAGACCATCCACCAAAACAACGCGAAGCCCTGCTTGGAATGGATCACGACCCACCACCCATGCAAAAAACGCATAGCGGCATTGCACGTCTTTGCGCAAATTTTCCTTGAACGGTCAAAAATGCATCCCTATTTGATGCGGCGAAGGCGATGATGCTTCTACGCTCATCACTTTCAACCTCCCTGTTGGACTTCGCCGGGCCTTGTGCCCGGCTTTTTTCTGCGCAGCCCCCGCGCGCCCAACAAACACGTAAGCCACACAGCCTACCCCCTTCCCCTTCCCGCTCCCCTATCCTAAAAGCCAAGCCAACTGCCGCCCGGGGGACCACATGCAAGAACCAACCATCACCGAAGACATCATCGCAGCCCACGGGTTCACCCCCGATGAATGGCAAGAAGTGCTGAACATTTTGGGGCGCACCCCCAGCTTCACCGAAATGGGCATCTTCTCGGCGATGTGGAACGAACATTGTTCCTACAAATCCTCCAAGAAATGGCTGCGCACCTTGCCTACGGAAGGGCCGCAAGTGATCTGTGGCCCCGGCGAAAACGCAGGCATCGTCGATAT
>CAYPVL010000055.1:6916-23234 GCA_964414165.1 uncultured Cognatiyoonia sp. | reverse complement strand
ACGAGGTTGACTTCATGCTGTGCGAAATCGGCGGCACCGTCGGCGATATCGAGGGCCTGCCCTTCTTCGAAGCCATCCGCCAGTTTTCTCACGACAAGCCGCGCGGCCAGTGCATCTTTATGCACCTCACATTGCTGCCTTACCTCGCCGCATCGGGTGAGTTGAAGACGAAACCAACGCAGCACTCGGTCAAGGAATTGCAATCCATCGGGATTGCGCCGGATGTGTTGGTCTGCCGGTCCGAGCAGCCGATCCCGGATCGTGAGCTTGAGAAGATTGCCCTGTTCTGCAACGTGCGCAAGAATTGCGTTGTTCCGGCCTATGATCTGAAATCGATCTATGAGGCCCCGCTGGCCTATCACAAACAGGGCCTTGATCAGGCCGTTCTTGATGCCTTCGACATTTCCCCTGCCCCACAGCCAAACCTGTCTGTTTGGCATGATGTCTATGACCGCATTCACAATCCTGAAGGCGAAGTGAAGGTCGCGATTGTCGGCAAATATACCCAGCTTGAAGATGCTTATAAATCCATCGCCGAGGCCCTGACCCACGGCGGTATGGCCAACCGTGTGAAGGTCAGGATTGAGTGGGTCGATGCCGAGAAATTTGATTCCGCCGATGCGACCCCTTACCTTGAAGGTTTCCATGCGATCCTTGTTCCCGGTGGCTTTGGCGAACGCGGCACGGAAGGTAAGATCAAGGCCGCGCAGTTTGCCCGCGAAAAGGGCGTGCCATACCTTGGCATTTGTCTTGGCATGCAGATGGCCGTGATCGAAGCCGCCCGCAATGTGGCCGGCATGAAAGCCGCAGGGTCCGAAGAATTTGATCATGAAGCCGGTAAAAAGCGTTTTGAACCGGTGGTTTATCATCTCAAGGAATGGGTGCAGGGCAATCATACTGTGGCCCGCAAGGCCGATGACGACAAAGGCGGCACGATGCGCCTTGGTGCCTATAATGCGACCCTGACTGAGGGGTCCCGCGTGGCCGAGGTTTACGGCGATACCGCGATTGAGGAACGCCATCGCCATCGCTATGAGGTGGATATCAAGTACCGTGACACGTTGGAAAAGGTCGGCTTGCAGTTCTCGGGCATGTCCCCGGATGGCAAGCTTCCTGAAATCGTCGAATGGAAAGACCACCCGTGGTTTATCGGTGTACAATATCACCCGGAATTGAAGTCAAAGCCTTTTGCCCCGCATCCGTTGTTTGAAGGGTTTGTGAAGGCGGCGGTCGAGAATTCCCGACTTGTCTAGGGGCGGTGGGTCAAGACCCGCCTTACGTTTTTTGCACTGGCGTTCTTTTTGATTGGTTGTTCCGCCTGTTGTGGTCGGTGGAGGGGGCTCTGCCCCCGCCCTTACGGCCCCCCGCCATATTTTTATTCAAAAGAAGTCGTTGGGCTTAGAAGCTGAAGCTGCGGGTGAGCAGGATGCTGGCCGAAATTTGGTCGCTGCTGCCCTGCTGCACAATCGGGCTGTCGGCGGCGTCGTTGAGGAATTCCTCGTAAGTGACGGTGCCGGTGATCCCCCAAATGTCGGTCATAGTGTAGGTCGCGCTTGCCTCAAGCCCGCGTGACAGGATCCCGCCGCCCGCGTTGTAGGCAGGGAAGGCACTGCTTTCCGCCTCGCTTTGTGTAATCCCGAAGTAGGTCGCGCTGTAGTCGTCTGTCCCGCCAAACAGCCGTGGCCCAAGGGTCAGGGTCAAATCGCGGGTGGGCGCATAGACCAAGTCGCTGCCGATTTCGGCGACCCATGTTTCGTGTCCCACAACGCCATAGCGCACTTCAGCAAAACTGTAGCTGCCCCAATTGTCCGTGGTCCCATTGGCGGTGTCCGTGAAGGTCAGCCCGCCGCCCAGTTCAAGCGCCGCATCGACGTCGTCCAATCCGGTGAGTTCTGCGTAGTCGTCACCGCTGCGTTCCCCGATATAACGAAAGCCGCCTTTGAAGCCGATGCCGTTCGGGTCGCCTCCGCCGAAAGACAGGCTTCCGATGTTCAATGACCCAAAGCCAAAGCTGCCCGTCGGCCCGATGGTTGTCTCGTCAGAACCGAAGTACGTGGGTGCCGATTGCGCCCCAAGTCCCAGCGTGAAATTTGCACGAAATGCAGGGTCATGCGCCTCTGCAAGCGCAGGTCCTGCGAGAATGGCGAAGATGGCAGCGGTTCTTTTCACGGTCGAATCCTTTTATCGCGTGCCTTTGACTTAGCACGCCCTTCTTCTTGGCAAATAGTCCAATTTCACGATAGGTCACGGGGAAAGGGGACGTTCATGCTGTCATATCAACACGCCTTTCATGCCGGGAATTTGGCCGATGTGCATAAGCACGGGCTGCTTGCATGGATGCTGGCGTATCTGACCCGCAAGGATAAGCCCCTGTCCTACATCGAAACCCATGCAGGGCGGGCCTTATATGATCTTTCTGCCCCGGAGGCTGTGAAAACGGGCGAGGCCGCCCGTGGCATTGCCCGCATCGCTGATTGGTTTGATGATGCGCCATTCGGGCGCGCTTTGGCGGCCGCCCATGCGCAGGGGCCACAGATGTATCCCGGTTCGCCCTTTATCGCGGGCGAGTTACTGCGCGATGACGATACACTGACCTTGGCTGAACTGCATCCACAAGAGAACGCCGCCTTGGCCGAAGCCATGCTGCCCTACCCGGCCATCGTCAAACAGATCGACGGGTTTCAACTGGCCATGTCCATGACCCCGCCGACCCCGCGTCGGGGGCTGCTTTTGTGTGATCCGTCTTATGAGGTAAAGGCCGATTACGCGACAATCCCTGATTTCTTTGCCAAGCTGCATCGCCGCTGGCCGGTGGGGATTTTGGTGCTTTGGTATCCGGTGCTGGTAGATCAACGCCACAAACCGATGATCACAGCGCTGAAGGCTGTCTTCCCCGCTGGCATCGCCCATGAGGTCGCCTTTGCCCCCGCCCGCCCCGGTCATGGGATGGTGGGGTCGGGTCTGTTTGTCGTCAATGCGCCCTACGGATTTGAGACTGCTGCCGCAGATATGTCGAAACGGTTTTTGGCTTTGAAAGGATAAACACTTATGCCCAAAGGATATTGGATCGCCCATGGCACCGTGGATGATGCCGCCGCATACGACGCATACCGCAAAGCCAATGCCGCACCGTTGGCAGCATATGGTGGTAAGTTTCTGGTGCGCGGCGGACAACGTGAAAACCCGGAAGGCACCGCCCGGCCCCGCACGGTTGTCATTGAATTTCCCAGCTACCGGGCCGCTTTGGAGTGTTATCACTCTGCCGCATACCAATCCGCATTGGCCATGCGCACCCCCATCAGCAGTGCCGATCTTGTGATCATCGAAGGCTATGACGGCTAAGGGGGTTTTCAGCCCTCTCTGCCAGCCCTATGTAACTGTCCATGTTTGCTGATCTTCTTGCCCGCCTCACCGCCCCTGCCCCTGAACCGGCCTCTGACGCTGATGCGCGTCTTGCGCTTGGCGCGTTGCTGGTGCGCATCGCGCGCGCGGATGGGGATTATGCGCCTGTTGAAAAGGATAGCATCCGCGATATTCTGGCGGCGCGCTACCCGGATGCAGATGTGAACTGGCTGTTGAATGAATGTGAAGCATTCGAGGCCGAAGCCCCCGACACCGTCCGCTTTACGCGCGCGATCAAGGACGCGGTGGCCTATGATGACCGCCTTGCCGTGGTCGAGGCCATGTGGGAGGTCGTTCTGGCCGATGGCAAGCGCGAAACCCACGAAGATCAGCTGATGCGCCTTGTCCCGCCCCTGATCGGGATCGAGGATATGGACAGCAATATGATGCGCCGCCGGGTCGAATCCCGCAAATGATCGCAAGCCTGCCGATGTATGACCGGCCCGCCAACGCGGCGGCCCATGATCAGCTGTGGGCGCTGATCCGGGATCGTTTGCGCAATGATGGGATCACAGCCCCTGATGCATTAGATCGCCGCGTGCTTTACCGCGATACATGGGGCCGCGCTGATCTGGTGCTGGGGCAGATTTGTGTGCTGCCTTACCGGACCACCCACGCCAAGAATGTGACCTTGATCGGGGCAAGTGACTATGGCCTCGCGGACTGTGCGCCGGGATATTTTCGTTCCTACATGGTCTGTCGCAAGGATGATCCGCGCGATCTTGCAGGGTTCATGTCGGCGCGCTTTGTGGCGAACGCCAAACATTCCCATTCGGGCTATCAAGCCGCGCTTGAGACCGCACAAGCCCAAGGGCTGACCCTGGCAGAGCCAGCTATCACTGGCAGCCATGATGCCAGCGTCAGGGCTGTTGCGACAAATGCTGCTGACTTTGCCTGCATTGATGCGCAAACGTGGCGGATGCAGCAAGGCGACCTGCCCGAGACGCAAAGTTTGCGTGTCTTCGCAACAACCGCACAAGCGCCGGGCCAAAGCTTTATCACACGCCAAAGCACCGATCCTGCGCCCTATTTTGCAGCGATCAAGGCCGCAATCGGTGCGTTGCCCGCCGCTGCCAAGACCGCACTGGGCTTAAAGGGCATCGTCGCGCTACCACGCGAAGCTTACGCCTAGCCTAAAAGCCTCTCTGTCCTTCAAGCATTCAACATTCTTGGAATTTGAGAGCGATTGCCCTGCGCTACAGCGTTTCACCCAGCATGGGGGCAAAGACGTTCTTAGGCGCGACTGCGGCCGCCGGGAAATCGTGGCACATCTTGGTGACGTTGTCGCGCGCGACCCACGCCGGTTCACCCGCGTCGATCTTGTCAAACACTTCGTCCAGCATGGCGCGGCCAGCACTGTAAAGATGATAGCCGTCATAATCCAATTCGACTTTCAGCGTCTGGATCGGGTCCACAAGGTTTTCGGCTTCAAGGATCTCATAGCCATTATAGGTGAACGCGGCGACGTAACCCCACCACTGGCAATCCATCGCATGCAATTCCTGCGCAGCCGATTGGGGTGTGTCCGCCTGTGCGGGATGGCCGCAAACAAGCAACCCGATGCTGAAGAGCGCCGCAAGCTGTATGGATTTTGCCGGGCGGGATTGGGTCGGGTGTTTTCCCATAACACATACTCCTGTTCACTGTTTACACACCATGTGAACGCCCCCTGACCAACCGCATCCAACATGTTCACTTGTGACCAAATTGGTGCTGAATTATGGCAAGAACGTGGCAGAATGTGCCGAAATGATGTTCAAGTTGGAAACAGTCTGGTGACAAAATACGCCCGTTCCTGGCTTGAGCGGGCTGCAACAATAGCACCGTCCTTTGTGTCTTTCTTTGTCCCAAAATACTTCCGCCAGAGGCTCTGCCCTCAAATACCAGGCCCCTGACTGTTGTCTTGACGCGATGCCGAAAGACACGCCCCCCATCCTGATTTTTCGCTTTATTCTCTTGACGCTGGCCGTGTTTGGGGGCTTTGATCAGAGCAACGCGAAGCTGAACAAACACTTGCCAAGTGAGACGCGCCAAAAGATTACATATCGCCCACAGGTCATCAGATGAATTGGTTAGACGCGCACCCCGACGTGCGCAATGTGCGCTGCGGCGCGGTGGATTTGAACGGTCAGGCGCGGGGCAAACGTGTGCCGCGCAAGTTTGCCGCCAAGCTTGAAGAAGAAGGCACGCGCTTTCCGCTGTCCGTCCTCAACCTTGATATCTGGGGCGAAGACATCGACGACAGCCCGTTGGTCTTTGAGTCAGGCGACCCTGACGGCGTCCTGCTCCCGACGGAACGCGGCTATACCCCGATGCCGTGGCTGTCATCGCCCACGGCCCTTCTTCCGCTTTGGTCTTTCCACGAAGATGGCACGCCTTTCGCAGGTGATCCCCGCCATGCGCTGGCCAAAGTCGTGGGCCGCTACCGCGCCCTTGGGCTGACTCCGGTTTGCGCCACCGAGATGGAATTCTATCTGGTTGATGACAGTGGCCGCGATATTCGCCAGCCCCGCTCCCCCCGCTCTGGTAAGCGCCGCGCGGGTGCCAATATCCTGTCGCTGAATGCGCTGGATGGGTTCGATGTATTCTTCAACGAACTTTATGACGCCTGCGAAGAGATGGATATCCCCGCCGAGGCCGCGATTTCTGAGGGTGGCGAGGGCCAGTTCGAAGTGAACCTGTGCCACGTCCCCGATGCATTGAAGGCCGCCGATGATGCATGGCTTTTCAAGATGCTAGTGCGGGGTTTGGCCCGCAATCACAAGATGGCGGCCAGTTTCATGGCCAAACCTTACGAGGATTTCGCAGGTAACGGGCTGCATACGCACTTCAGCGTGCTGGACGCGGATGGGAACAACATCTTCGCGGATGGCACCGATACGGGCACGGATACGCTGCGCCACGCGGTCGCGGGCTGCTTGGCCGCGATGCCTGATCTTGCGCTGATCTTTGCGCCTCATGGCAATAGCTATGACCGGCTGGTGCCGGGCAGCCATGCGCCCACGTCGATTTGTTGGGGCTATGACAACCGGACCGCGTCAGTGCGCGTGCCCGGCGGAAACCCGGCGGCCAAACGGATCGAACATCGGCTCGCAGGGGGGGATGTGAACCCCTATCTGTTCTTGGCCGCAGTCCTTGGCTCTGCGCTGATCGGGATCGAGGATAAGATGACCCCGCCTGCCCCGATCACCGGGAATGCCTATGCCCAAAAGCTGGCCCAGGTCCCGACCAATTGGGCCACGGCCATCGACAATTTCGAAGGCAGCCCAATCGCCAAGCGCATCTTTGGCGACCAGTTGGTCGATAATTTCACCCGCACGAAACGGCAGGAACATCTGCATTTCCAAGACCTCAGCCCCGAAGAACAACTCGCCCTCTATCTGGATACAGTTTAGGGTTTGGCAAAACAGATGAACGTAGGTGACCCATGCACATCGGCATCCTTCAAACAGGCCACGCCCCAGACGAACTGATCCCAACAACTGGCGACAATGATGCGATGTTCCAGCGGTTGCTTGACGGGCAAGGCTTTACATTCACGACCTTTAACGTGGTCGATATGGATTTTCCCACCGGGGCCGATGCCGCCGATGGCTGGCTGATCACCGGCTCTAAGCATGGTGCTTATGATGACTTGCCATTCATTCCCCCGCTCGAAGCGCTTATCCGCGAGATATACGCCGCCAACCGCCCCTTGGTCGGGGTGTGTTTCGGCCACCAGATTATCGCCCAAGCCCTTGGCGGCAAGGTCGAGAAATTTGCAAACGGCTGGGCTGTTGGCCGCCAGACCTATGATTGGAACGGTGAAACAGTGGCCTTGAACGCATGGCATCAGGATCAAGTGATCAAGGCCCCTGCGGATGCGACGACCTGCGCCAGCAATGCCTTTTGTGCCCATGCTTCTTTGATCTATGGTCAAAAAGCGTTCACCGTCCAAGCCCATCCTGAGTTTGAATCAGTCAACATTGCTGGTCTTGCCAAGTATCGCGGGCCCGGCGTGGTTCCCCAAGATCAGTTGGAGATGGTGAAAGCCAACTTGGACAAGCCAAACGATAATGCGCGCCTTGCCGCTGACATCGGCCGCTTTTTCCGCGAAAGGTCTGTCTTGTGAGCTGGCAAGCCGACATTCCCGCCGCAGCCGCAGCCTACCTTGCCGAAAACCGGCTAGACGAGGTCGAATGCGTCATCGCCGATCTGCCCGGCATCGCGCGCGGCAAAGCGGTGCCTGCGGTCAAATGGGACAAGCAAACGCATTTTCATCTTCCCAATTCGATCTTCTTCCAGACCATCACCGGCGATTGGGGCGAAGCGGCAGGGCCTGACGGGTTCCTTGAACCTGACATGATCCTCAAGCCTGACCTGCGCACTGCCACAGCCGCCCCATGGGCGGATGATGGCACGCTGCAAGTGATCCATGACGCCTTTGATCAAAAGGGCGCGCCTGTTGGCTGCGCCCCGCGCAATGTGCTCAAACGCGTTTGCGATCTTTATGCCGCCGAAGGCTGGACCCCGGTTGTGGCACCCGAGATGGAATTCTACCTTGTCGCCCGTAACATCGATCCGGCCAAGCCAATCGAACCGATGATGGGGCGCACGGGGCGCCCTGCTGCCGGGCGGCAGGCCTATTCCATGTCAGCGGTCGATGACTATGGCCCGGTGATTGATGACATCTACGAATACGCCGAAATCCAAGGGATCGAGATTGACGGCATCACCCAGGAAGGCGGGGCCGGGCAACTTGAAATCAACCTCAAGCACGGCGACCCAGTGGCGCTGGCCGATCAGGTTTTTTTCTTCAAGCGGTTGCTGCGCGAGGCGGCTTTGAAGCATGACTGCTTTGCCACCTTTATGGCCAAACCGATCGAGGGCGAACCGGGCAGCGCGATGCATGTCCACCATTCAGTTCTGGATGCGAAGGGCAACAATATCTTCACCGGCCCACAGGGTGGCGAAACGGATGCCTTCTTCCACTTTATCGGTGGCCTGCAGGAACATATGCCCAGCGTGATCGCCATCATCGCGCCTTATGTGAACAGCTATCGCCGCTATGTGCGCGATCATGCGGCACCGATTAACCTTGAATGGGGCCGCGACAATCGCACAACGGGCATTCGCGTGCCGCTCTCGGACCCCGCCGCGCGGCGCATTGAAAACCGGCTGGCGGGGATGGATTGCAACCCCTACCTTTGCATCGCCGCCTCGCTTGCTTGCGGCTACTTAGGCATGAAAAACGAAATTCGGCCCGACAAACGCTGGACCGGGGATGCCTATGAATCCGAGGATGAAATCCCCCAAGGGCTTTACTCCGCGCTGGAACTCTTCGATGCCGCGCCCGAAATGCGCGCCACCTTGGGCGAAGAATTCGCGCGCGTTTATTCCATCGTCAAACGCGCCGAATACGATGAATTCCTGCAAGTCATCAGCCCGTGGGAGCGTGAACATCTGTTGTTAAACGTCTGATGAGCGTCCTGTTTCGCAACGACCGCCCCGGTCAGCACGCCCCCAGTTGGTACGCTGATACTGCCGATATTCCGGCGCAGCACCCCGATTTGCGCGGCGCGCAGACGGCAGATGTGTGTATCATTGGCGCAGGCTATACCGGTCTGACGGCGGCCCTGCGCCTTGCACAGCGCGGCTTTCAAGTCATCGTGCTTGAGGCGCATCGCGCAGGGTTCGGGGCATCGGGGCGCAATGGCGGGCAGGTTGGGTCGGGGTTCAACCAATCCCAACGCTGGATCGCCGCCAAACTGGGCGAAACCCCCGCCAAGGCCCTTTGGGACATGGCCGAGGACGCCAAGCGCGACCTGCGCGCCCTTGCCCCGGATGCGGCGCGGTTCCGGCCCGGTGTCGCGCATGGGGCTTATTCTGTGAACGAGGCGCGCGCGGATGCAGAGGACGCCGCCTATCTTTCAAAGACTTATGGTTATGACCAGATAGAGGTTTTGGACAAAGACGCCATCCAAGACCTGATCAAAACAAAATCATACGTCGGCGGCATCTTTGATCGCGGCGCCGGGCACATCCATCCGCTGCGCTATGCGCTGTCCCTTGCCGCACAGGCCGAAGCGGCGGGCGCTGTGATCTATGAGGCGTCCGAGGTCCATCGTATTGTCGAAGGCACACCGACCAAAATCCAGACCGGTAAGGGTCATGTTATAGCCGATCACGTGATTATTGCGGGCAATGGCTATCTGCCCAATATCGCCCCGAAGGTGAACCAGCGGGTCATGCCGATCAACAGCTTCATCTGCGCGACTGCCCCTTTGGGCGACAAGGCCCATGACATTCTGCGCGAAGATATCGCCGTGGCCGACAGTAAGTTCGTTGTGAACTACTTCCGTCTTTCTGAGGACAAGCGCCTGCTGTTCGGGGGGCGCGAAAGCTATGGCATTGGCTTTCCCCGCGACATCAAGACCAAGCTGGTCGCGCGCATGTGCACCCTCTTCCCGCAGCTTCAGGGCACTGAGGTCACCCATATTTGGGGCGGCACGCTTGGGATCACCATGACCCGCCTGCCCGCCTTGCAGCGCCTTGCACCCAATATTTATTCCGCCGCCGGGTTTTCCGGGCACGGGGTCGCTTTGTCGGGGTTCGCTGGCACACTGATGGCCGAGGCGGTCACCGGGCAAGCTGAACGCTTTGATATCATGTCACAATTGCCGACGCCGAAATTCCCTGGCGGCACCGCTGCCCGTGCCCCACTGCTGACATTGGCGATGACGTGGTATGCGATGCGGGATCGTTTGGGGATTTAAATCTACCCAGATGCCAAAACACGTGTTACGGTTTGCCAAATTGTCAATTCAGGAAAACCGAACATGCTTCCCGATATGCACAGAGCCGACCCGATCCCCACTGCCGCCATGGCCGAGGTCACACGCCTTTTGACCAGCGGCGATCTGTTCCGCTACACCGCCAATGAGGATTCGCCCGTCGCCCTTCTTGAAGCCGAATTCGCCCGGATGCTTGGCGCGAAATACGCGTTGGCGGTGTCGTCGTGCTCTGCCGCACTGTTCCTGTCGCTCAAGGCGCTTGGCCTGCCGCGCGATGCCCGCGTGCTGATCCCGGCCTTCACCTTTGCCGCCGTTCCCTCATCCGTAGTGCATGCCGATTGTATCCCTGTGCTCTGCGAATGCCGCGATAACTACCGCATTGATATGGCGGATTTCGCGGCCAAGATTGACGGGGTCGATGCGGTGATCATCAGCCATATGCGCGGGCATACGTCGGATATGGATGCAATCATGACACTGGCCGAAGCCGCTGGCGTGCCGGTCATTGAAGACGCCGCCCATTCCCTTGGCACCACATGGAGCGGCCAGAACATCGGCACGCTTGGCAAGATCGGCTGCTTCAGCTTTCAGTCCTATAAGATGCTGAATGCGGGTGAAGGCGGGATTATGGTCACGGATGACCCTGATCTTGTGGCCAAAGCGATCATCATGTCGGGCGCATACGAACATAACTGGCAAAAGCACCCCGTCCTGCATGATGCGTTTGCAGCCTGGCAGAACAAGCTGCCGCTTTACAATCTGCGCCTGAATAACCTCTCTGCGGCGTTGATCCGCGCGCAATTGCCCGCACTTCCCCGGCGGGTGAAGAATGGGCGACGCAATCATGATCACGTGGCCGCGCGCCTGAACACCCATCCGCAAATGACTGTTCCTGCGCCCTTACCCGCCGAACAACGTGCGCCTGACAGTATCCAATTCAACTTGGTCGATATGAACCCGCTTGAAACCGCCGCCTTTGTCAAAAATGCCAAATCCCTTGGTCTGTCGGTGCAGGTCTTTGGGCAGTCCAAGGATAATGCCCGTGCCTTCTGGAATTGGGAATTTCTGACGCATCAGCCAGACCTGCCCCAGACCCGCGCGATGCTGATGCGGGCCTGTGATGTGCGTCTGCCTGCGCGGCTGACGCTGACGGAATGTGATCAGGTGGTCAATGTGCTGCTGGCTGCGATGAAAAAGGCCACATCAAAGCAGGCACATGTCCCCGCCTAACCATGGCAGCGCTTTGATCGCCGGATCAACGACCATCGTCTGAAGTTGTGGTCGCAGCCGCGCGGCGATATCGCCGGGCAATTCCCCCAGCACCTCGCGTCGTGCCGTCAAGGAAATCGACCGCGACAAAGGCGCAAAAGGCAGCGGGATCACATCGACCTGTGCGCGGAACCGTTCGGCCCGCATCCAGCCCAAGGGCGTCATGATCGTCCAGCCTGCACCTTGAGCCACCATCGCCATGATCGCGTGATAGCTATCCAGCTCAAACCGGCGATTCAGGTTCAGATCTTGCTGCGTCAGATGGTCCGCGATCATCCTGCCCATATATTGCCGCGTTGTGTAATGGATCAGGGGCATATCGCGGAGCGCACGCGCCGGATCATCCCCCTTGATGCTGCCCCGCGGCACGACCGCCACAAAAGGTTCCACCATCAGCGGATAGTTCACCATCGTGTCCTTATACTGCCCGATATCGGCAGCCACGATCAGATCAAGCGCGCGGGTCTCCAGCAAATCGGCAAGCCGGTGCGACGCCCCGGTTTCCAAAAGGAAGCGGCAGTTTTTCAGCTCTGCCCCCATCTCGGCCAGCAAGGCAGGCGTCACGTCGGCGTCAAAATCTTCAATCATCCCAAGGCGAAAGCGGGTCATGCGCGACATATCTGAAAGTTTCAGATCGGCTTGGGCCTGTTCGGCTTCATTCAGGATTGTATTGGCGCGGCGCAGGAACATGTCGCCCGCCGGGGTCAGTGCCACGGGGCGCGCGCCCCGGTCTAGCAAAGTGGTGCCAACCGCGGCCTCAAGGTTCGTCAATTGCTGACTGACCGTCGCTGCCGACGCCCCAAGGCGGCGCGCGGCCGCAGTGATCGAAGCCTCTTGCGCTGTCGTCGCAAAGACTTCAATGCCCCAAAGCGTAATTTTGGTTTGGCTCATAATCGCATCCTTTGCTCGCCCCAAGGGTAGCCCATATTTGCCCGATTGTAAGGTCCATCAGACAGGCATAATGTCGAATCAGCCCCCATGGAGATGGTCATGAACGAACACACGCCCCAAAGCTGGGAAGCCCGCGCTGACGCGCATTCAATGTATGGCTTTACCGACCTGCCCACCGTCGCCGAACGCGGCACAATTGTTTTGACCCACGGCAAGGGGCCTTATGTTTACGACGTGCATGGGCGTGAATATCTGGACGGGAATTCGGGGCTTTGGAACATGGTTGCAGGCTTTGATCACCCCGGCCTGACGGCTGCCGCCAAGGCGCAATATGACCGCTTTCCAGGGTATCATGCGTTCTTTGGACGAATGTCAGACCAGACAGTGATGCTCTCTGAAAAGCTGGTCGAAGTATCCCCGTTTGAGACCGGGAAGGTGTTCTACACCAACTCTGGGTCCGAAGCGAATGACACGATGGTCAAGATGCTTTGGTTCCTGTGGGCCAGCGAAGGCCAGCCGCAGCGCCGCAAGATCCTGACCCGCGTGAATGCCTATCACGGGGTGACGGCGGTATCGGCCTCAATGACCGGAAAGCCATACAATAGCGTCTTTGGCCTGCCTTTGGATGGCTTTATCCACTTGTCCTGCCCGCACTATTGGCGCTTTGGGCATGAAGGCGAAAGCGAGGCACAGTTTACCGCCCGCATGGCGGCTGAGTTGGAAGAGACGATCCAACGCGAAGGCCCCGAGACGATTGCCGGGTTCTTTGCCGAACCTGTGATGGGGGCTGGCGGGGTCATCCCCCCGTCGGCGGGATATTTCCAGGCGATCCAGCCGATTTTGCAGAAATACGGCATCCCCCTTATCGCAGATGAAGTGATCACCGGCTTTGGCCGCACGGGCGCAGTTTGGGGCTGCGAAAGTTACGATTTCATGCCCGATGCGATCATTTCCTCAAAGAACCTGACTGCCGGGTTCTTTCCCATGGGCGCTGTGATCTTGGGGCCAGCATTGGCGGCACGTATGCAGGCCGCAGCCGAGGCGATTGAGGAATTCCCCCACGGATTCACCGCCTCTGGCCATCCTGTTGGCTGCGCCATCGCGCTGAAGGCGATTGATGTGGTGTTGCATGAAGGGCTGCTTGAGAATGTCCGCAGCCTGACCCCTTTGTTTGAGGAAGGGATGGCGCGACTGGCCGAGAAGAAGAACATTGGTGAATGGCGCGGCAAGGGGCTGATGGGCGCATTAGAGGCGGTGAAGGACAAAGAACTGAAGCTGCCCTTTGATGGGTCGCTTTCGGTGTCCGAACGCATTGCCAATGCCTGTACCGATCAGGGACTGATCTGCCGTCCGCTTGGTCAGGCGATTGTGTTGTGTCCTGCTTTCATCCTGACCCCTGCGCAGATGGACGAAATGTTTGCCAAGCTGGAACGCGCGATTGATGGGGTGTTTGCGCAAGTCGGATAGGTGGGTAGATTGCCCACCCTACGCGGTGGTGTGGGGTGGAGAGTGCGGTGCCTCCGGCGGGGATATTTGGAAACCAATGAGTTGGGGGTTATTTTCCCATCTTGTTCAGTTTTTCCTGCAAGGCCGACAGCTGGTCTTTGATGTCGGTCAGATCATCGCCCTCTTCCTTGGGCTTGGCGGCACCCGGTATCATGCCCCCAGTCATGGCTTTGAAGAACGCCTCTTGCTGGGCGCGCATGGCATCAAATCCGGGCATGGCGGCCATGGGGTTGGCCTTGGTCATATTTTCCATCGCTTTGGATTGACCATTGCGCAGCATATCAAAGCTGGCTTGCAGGAAGTCAGGCACGACGCTGGCGGCCTGACTGGTGTAGCTGCGCACAAGATCGGTCAGCACATCAACCGGCAGGACGCTTTCGCCCCGGCTTTCGTGTTCGGCGATGATCTGCAACAGATATTGCCGGGTCAGGTCATCGCCTGATTTCAGATCAACAATCTGCACCTCGCGCCCTTCGCGAATGAAAGAGGCGATATCTTCAAGCGTGACATAGTCAGACGTCTCGGTGTTGTAGAGACGCCGGCTGGCGTAGCGTTTGATCAGCAATGGCGTGTCAGTTGCGGCCACGGGCTATCCTCCCAAGATATGTTGCAGTGCAGAGAAAGCCTATGCCGCATTCGCAAAAAAGGGAAGTGAAAGAACCTCCCCCGAAAAAACATCAAGGTAGAATATGTTTGAAAGAATTTTGCGCGGAAATCATCATAAAAAACGGGCCGCCCCGAAGGACGACCCGATTAACCAATGTCCCGAAAAGTCGGAACCCCCACTCAGAAAAACGCTGTAACGCGATTACTTGGCTGTTGCTTTTTTCGCAGCAGCTGTCACTTCTTCAGTCGCCTTCTTTGCAACTTTGGCAGCTTCTTCGGACATGTCTTTGCCCGCAGCCATCATCAGTTCCATAGTCTGCGTCTGCACCTTTTTCGCGATTTCAGCGAAAGCGGCCATATGTTCGGCGGCTGTTTCAGCGGATGCGGATGCAAAGTCTGTGACGGATTTTGCGTAATCTGCAGGCTCTGCCTTTGCTTTGGTCAGCGCTTGCATCTTTGTCAGCGTGTCAGCGGCCCATTTTGCAGACAGGTCTGTTGACTGCTGCGCAGCAGCGATAGAAACGTCGGACATTTTTTCAGCCAATGTTGTCTGCGACTTGAACGCATCTTCCATTGCTTTTGTGTCAACTGGGAATGCGCCCATAACGTCCTTGAAGGCAGCTGTGAAATCTTGTGTCTTAGCCATGATATTGATCCTTTGATCAGTGTGATGCAGCTGGGAGGGAACTGCGTTATTTCTTCTGACATCCATCTATATGCTGCACTGCGGCATTGCAAGCCTTTTCTGCGCTGCAGCATAAAATATTCTGCAATCGCACAATGGCCTGAAATTATTCGCCTTTTACGCGCTTACCCCATAAAATAAGGGGCTTTTGCGCGCGAAAGCGGTGGTCAAAATTGTCGCAGCCGTCGCAATTCCCCCACCTAGAAGCCTACTTTGGCTTTACATAAGACCCCGGTGCCGCCTCAAGAACGGGGTGTGTTGCATCCCCCGGCGTGCGCGCTTTGATCTGCTTACCGGACCGCTTTTTGAGCCAATCCCCCCAACGCGGCCACCACGACCCTGCATGTTTATCCGCATCCGCCTGCCAATCTTCAGCCGATAGTCCCAGTTCGGGGTTCGTCCAATGCCCATACTTATTCTTCGTCGGCGGATTGATGATGCCTGCGATATGCCCGGACTCTGACAGGATGAACGTCTTGTCCTTGCTGCCCATCTTCTGCACGCCCCGATAGCTGCTTTTCCATGCGGCGATGTGATCTGTTTCGCAAGCAATGGCGCAAATCGGGACGGTGACGTCTTTTAGATGCACAGTCGTGCCTGCCACATCAAAGCCCGTCCCATTGGCCAGTTTGTCATCCTGACATAGTCCGCGCAGGTATTCGACAGACATCTTCGCGGGCAGGTTCGTCCCATCCCCATTCCAATAAAGCAGATCAAAGGCCGGGGGCGCTTTGCCCATCATATAACTTTTGATCGCAGGCCCGTAGATCAGGTCGTTTGAGCGCAGGAAAGAAAAGGTGCGCGACATGTAGAATTTATCGAGATAGCCGTTCTCACTCACTTCGGCCTCAATCCCGTCAACGAAATCATCGTCGAGGAAGACCCCCACCTCGCCCCGGTCCGAGAAATCGGTAAGCGTGGTGAAAAGCGTGGCGGAATTGATCGACGTGTCCTTGCGCTGTTTCATCAGCGCCATCGTGATGTTCAGCGTGGTGCCTGCGATACAGTACCCCACGGCGTTCACCTTTTTCACACCACAGATTTCCTTAACCTCGCGCATGGCGGTCAGGAACCCATCCTCGACGTAATCCGTCATGCCGGTCTCGCGGTAGGTCGCATCGGGGTTCACCCATGAGACGACAAACAGCGTATAGCCCTGATCCACGATCCATTTGATCAGTGAATT
>CAYPVL010000055.1:0-6906 GCA_964414165.1 uncultured Cognatiyoonia sp. | reverse complement strand
CTTGTTGATCCAGGGCGGGAAGATGATCAGCGGCGTTTCATGCACCTTTTCAGTGGTCGGCGCGTATTGGATCAGCTCGAACATATGGTTGCGGTAAACGACAGAGCCTTCAGTCGTCGCAAGGTTGTCGCCCACCGCAAAGGCGTCCGTGTCGGCCAATGTCACTACAAGGTCACCGTTGTTGCGTTCAAGATCGGCAACAAGGTTCTCAAGCCCTTTCACAAGGCTTTCGCCATCTGTTTCGGCGGCCAGTGACAGGGCTTCTGGGTTGGTGGCCAGAAAGTTCGTGGGGCTGAACATGTCCACGATTTGCTGGCTGAAATATTCCAGCCGCTTCTTTTCGCCCGGATCAAGGTGATCCAGTTTGCTGACCGCCTCTTTCATGGCATCGGCGTTCATCAGATATTGCTGCTTGATGAAGTTGAAATAGGGGTTGGTGTCCCACAATTCATGGGAAAAGCGGCGGTCTTTGGGGGTGTCATCGGTGGCAGGTTTCAGCTGGCCTTGCGTGATCAAATGTTGCGCTTCGACATAATGTTTGACCGACTTGGACCAATAACCCAGCTGATGTTCCAGCAATTTTGCCGGATTATTCATCATTTCGGTCCAATATGCCCCCGCAGCCTTTGCATAAAGGTCAGTGGACGGGCCTTGAAGTGGTGCAGGTACAGCGCGCCCCTTGCCCATTGCCGCCAGCAGACGTTGGGTCAACGCCTCGACGTGGGCAAGATTTGCCTCAAGTTTCGCAAGGTTTTCCCCTGATGTTGCGTCATTTGTGACATCTTCAGTTGTCATAGTGAATTCCTAGGCCTACTGTGCAAGTGCAGCATTTTTGCTGCAGGTGCCCCATCGGGAGAAACAGTTCAATGAAGTATATGCTAACATACGATCTGATGGAGAGCATGCGCAACACGAACCAGTGGTTGGGCGCAACGGCCCGCGCATATGCAAGTTATCCGATCATGTCCTGGGGTGCCAATCCGGCGATGGATTGGTTGCAGGCTTGGGGTGATGTGACCGAACGCACCTTTGCCCGCATGGTTGTGAAACCCGATTGGGGGATCCCATCTGTCAGCATGGAAGACGGGAAAGATCACGACGTCGAGGTTGAGGTGGTTCAGGCCCGTGACTTTGGTGATCTGGTCAAATTCAATGTCGTGGGCCGCGCGCCCATGGCCCGCCGCGTGCTATTGGTGGCGCCCATGTCTGGCCACTATGCCACCTTGCTGCGCAAAACCGTGATGAGCCTGCTGCCCGATTGCGACGTCTATATCACCGATTGGCACAACGCCCGCGATATTCCCGTCAGCGCGGGCAAGTTCGACGTCGAAGATTACACCCTGTACCTTGTTGATTTCATGAAAGAACTTGGCAACGACATCCATGTCGTCGCCGTCTGCCAGCCCGTCCCCTTGGCGCTGGCCGCAACAGCCTACCTTGCCGAAGAAGACCCCAAGGCACAGCCACGCTCGCTCACGCTGATTGGTGGCCCCGTCGATCCAAATGCAAACCCGACCGAGGTCACCGATTTTGGCCGCTCTGTCACCATGGGCCAGTTGGAAGAAACCATGATCCAGCGCGTTGGCTTTAAATACTCCGGTGTGGGCCGCATGGTCTATCCGGGGCTTTTGCAGCTTGCGTCCTTTATTTCCATGAACGGCGAAACCCACGCCAACGCCTTTCGCGACCAGATCATCCGCGCGGCCAAGGGCGAAGCGGCAGATCATGATCGCCACAACACGTTCTATGATGAATATCTGGCCGTGATGGATATGACGGCTGAATTTTATCTATCCACCGTGCAGCGCATCTTTAAGGATCGCGATATTGCGCGGAACGCTTTTGTGGTGAATGGCCGCCAGGTCGATATCTCAAAGATCACAACTGTCGCTGTGAAAATCGTTGAGGGCGAAAATGACGATATTTCCGCCCCCGGCCAGTGCTACGCGGCCCTTGGCCTGCTGACAGGCCTGCCCGATGACAAGAAAGCATCGCATGTTGAACCCGGTGCCGGGCACTACGGGATTTTTGCAGGCAAAAGCTGGCGTCGCAATATCCGGCCTTTGGTCTTGGATTTCATCGACGCCAACAGCGATGTGAAAAAACCCCGCCGCAAATCTGGCAAAGTGGTTGCGATGAAATAAGAGGTGCGCGCCTTTTGCAGGCCTGCGCCTCCGGCGGGGGTATTTCAAAACCAAAGATTGATTGGTGCCAAAGGCGCATGCGTCCTTTGCGCAGCTTTCAAGATTGGACTGCGGTTTTCAAAGATAACCCCCTGCGCCCCATACGCCCGTCTGCGCAGAGTTAAGGGGCGCTTAAGTTTGTTGGTTCTACCGCAACACCAACGGTTGCCGCATCCATGTGCGCAGGATGTGGTTGCTGATTTCGGGTTGTTCGAGCGTGGGCAGGTGCCCTGCTCCGGGTACGATTTCAAGCTTTGCGTAAGGCACCAGTTCGGCCAAAAATTCGTGGCGCCGTGGCGGCAGCAGGATATCTTCGGCCCCGCACATCACAAGCGTGGGCTGCTTCACCATCCGTAGCGTGCTTTGCTGATCTTTACGCCGCTGCATCGCGCGGGCTTGGCGCACATAGCCTTCGGCCCCAAGCGCGTGCCCCATGTCCGAGATCAGGTTTGTAATCGCCACCCGGTCCGGCCCTTCGGCCAGCCAGTTTGGGTTCATTTCCTTATGGATCACATCCCCAAACCGCCCTGAGCGTGCCGCGACGATCAAGGGTTCGCGCGCCGAGGCGGCCTGCGGTGTTTCCCCTTGGGCCGAGGCCGAGATCAGCGCGATCCGTGTGATCCGATCTGGTGCGCGGCGCAGCATTTCCAGCGCCACAGCCCCGCCCATCGACATGCCCGCGATGGCGAATTTTGCTGGGGCCCAGCTTAGGATGTTGCTTGCGATCTCTTCCATCCGCTCGCCCACGGATGTGGGCGCGATCATGACGGGGTATTCGCTTGAGAATGTATCAATCTGCGGCCCGAATGCCCGCGCGTCGCACAGGATCGGGGGGATCAGAATGAGGGGCTCGATGCTCATGCTTGGCCTTCTTGCTTTTGGCCGTCAAATTACAGAGACCGCGCCCCGGCGCAAGCCATCACGTCGCAGTATTGGCCAAGACCCGCCGTTGCATGGGCAGATAAAGGGCGGCGAGCGCGATGAGCGAAACGATCAGGATCATCGCGGGCAGGAGCGTTATCGCCCATTGCAACTGTGCCAAAGCCTCGGTCGATTGTTCCGCTTGCCCTTGGGTGCTTTCCTGCCAGCCTGCCCGCGCAAGGATGACCCCCAATGCTGCGGGTGCTGCGGCATTGGCAAGTTTTTGCCCAAAAAGCCAGACGGCCGAAAACGCCCCCTCAATCGCGGCCCCAGACTGGGCGCGTGTCACATCCATCAGGTCCGGGTAGATCGCCCAAGGGATCTGCTGGTAGGCCCCATTAGTCATCCCCGCAAGGATGAACACCCCGGCGATGGCCGTCACATTCACCGACGGCAGCTGCGCGTTCAGCACGTAAAGCAGCACGGCATAAAGCCCAAGGCCAATGATCAACGCTGTGACCTTGCCAAGGCGGTGGGACAAAAGCACCCAGATCGCTTGGCTCAGGATTGATCCCAGCACGAAAGCCGCGAACATCAGGCTAAGTGTCGTCAGCGTGGCAGCAGCCCCAGAGAGCAGCGTATCCCCGCTATCCACGACCAAATAGACGGCGGCAAAGGGCAGCCCCGCTGTGATCAATGCGATGGCAAGCGTCATCACCCCGTAAAGCAGCGTCAGCACCATGAAGGGTTTATTCGCAAGAACCAGTTTGAACATCCCCGCAGCACTCACCGGCGTGGCCTGCGTGCGCGGGGCGTTGCGTGTGGCGAACAGCGACAGCCAGACCGCCCCGATGATCAGCGGGCAGACCATCAGCGCGGCTGTGCCAAAGCCGTGCGCCTCGGCCAGCCCCGGAATAAGCGCTCCGCCGATCAGGATCCCAAGGCTTGCAAACCCCATCCGCCAACCCGTCATGGTCGAGCGTTCTTGGCGGTTGTTTGTGATCTCGCCGGCTTGCGCCCCGTAGGGAATAGCGATCATCGTAAAGCCGATGGTCGCAAGGCCAAAGAAGGCGATGACCCATGTGAGGTTGCCCGCAAGCCCAAAGCCTGCAGGCACCGAAAACAGCCCAACCATCCCTGCACACATCACCAAAGCCCCGATAAACATCCAAGGGGCGCGGCGTCCGAACCGACTTTGGGTGCGATCTGACAGATAGCCAATCAGCGGATCGGTGATCATGTCAAAGACAAGGACTGCGGTGGTGACGAAACCGGCGATGCCAACAGGCACCCCAAGGTAGGCTGTGAGGTAATTCAGGATCAGTAATTGCTTGACCACGACAAAGACGACGATGCCCATGTCCGCCAGACCCCAGCCCGCCTTTTGTTTGATCGTTAATGCCATGGCGCGTCTCCCCCCGCTGTCGGGGCGACGTTAAGCGCCCGCCCGCCAGATCAGGAAGGGAAACGTGGCGTCATCTGACAAGCATGGCGGCGGTGTGACTGTGCTTGCGGGTCGTGGTTGTCGCGAACCCACCCTTAGATCTTCGCGATGACCTCTTCCACGGCGCTTGTCATCAACGCAAGGCATCTATCATCGGAAAACCGATGATCAGCCCCGTCCACCAAAGTCAGATGCATATCCGGGCCTTCGGCATGGTCCAAAAGGCGCAAAGCAACCGACATATCCACATCCGCGTCAGCCGTTCCTTGCAAAAACCGGGTTGGGAAGTTCAGCGCAAGCGGGTCGCGCAGCACAAGGCGGTTGCGCCCCTCTTCAATCAGGCGCTTGGTGATGATGTAGGGGTCACCATAATCAGACGGCAAAGCCACCTGCCCGGCAGCAAGTTCGGCCTTTTGGGCCGCATCAAAGCCCGCCCACATGCTGTCTTCGGTAAAGTCCGGGGCGGCAGCGATGGTGACAAGCCCCGCGATGCGTTCAGGCATGTGCCGCGCCACAAGCAATGAAATCCAGCCACCCATGGACGAGCCCACAAGCACAAGCGGCCCCGCGACAAGGCCAAGTGCAGCGCACGCATCCTCGAACCAGTCGCCGATACAGCCATCGGTAAAGGCCTCACTGCTTTCGCCGTGGCCAGAATAGTCAAACCGCAGGACAGCGCGCCCGGAGGCGCGGGCCCATTCTTCCAAATGTATTGCTTTGGTGCCGCCCATGTCTGACTTGAAGCCCCCCAAAAACACCACCGCCGGGCCGGTGCCATCAGTCAGGTGGTAGGCGATCTCGCGCCCTTGCGGGGTGGTGAAACTTGGGGTGTCAGACATGGGCATTCAGGAATTCTTTTGGCTTAGTTTCGGCCAGCAATCGCAAGTACGCTTTGGCCATCTTCGTTCAGGCCAATCACCCGCCGACGTAAACCGAATTGCTGGGTCGATAAAACACTTTCTGTTCGTGCAATCTGCCCAAAAGCGCCTCTCCCTCGCGCAGGTCGCTTTCGATGACCCGGATCGAATCCAGATGCGCAGGATTGCTTTCAGACAATGCAAGCCGCATATTCGACAACTCGCGCCCGCGTGCGCGCAGCGCTTCTTCGATCAGATCAACATCTGCGATAGACAAATCAAACGAGCGATTAAACTTTGGCATCCTGAATCCCCCTCAAGCGTGTTTCCGATTGGAAACTTTCGTCGCTTTTAGCAGGGAACGCGTCGGTTGCAAGGTATTCCTGAGTATACGACGCGCATCAGCGCCCCGCGATACCGCTTACCCCCAGGAAACCATCTTCGCCATCAAACTGCGCACCCACGGTCCCTTCAAAGCCGATGGCCTCGGCGTTTGCCCCCCGGCCAATTGCAGTGGTTTCCAAATCGTCAAACTCAAGGAATGCGCCATCTCTTCCGTCGATCCGACCATTCACTGCAATTCCAAATTCAACCACGTCAACGCCTGGGTTGCGTGTCCCCTCAATGGCAAGTGTCCCCGACGCATCGGACCCTGCAGAAAGATCCTCCAGGTCCTGAAAGTCTGCCGCTTCGATAAAGTCACGCCCTTCACCGGTCAGCGTGCCCGCACCAAAATCCACACCAAGTGACAGGTCGCCCACAAAAAGGGTCCGAATTTCGCGCGCCTCACTATTTTCACCGATGATCCCACCGCCCGCGATGATGACGCCAGTATAGGTGGCCGCGCCCGGCAAGCCGCTGCTTTCTGAAGCAGTTTGCCCGGGGAACGCAAGATCAAGCGCGTCACCGCCTTCTATTCTGTCATCAAGCAACTCTTGGTTAGAGGCACCGCTGCCTCCGCAAGCTGTGGTCAGAATAAGGGCGGTACATGAAATGACAGTCGCAATGCGCATGAATGATCCAATCTTGACGTGGTAAGTGTTCGCACAATCTTAGGCCATCACACACATCCTGACCATGATAAATCGGATCACGCGTTGACAGGACGCCGCAGCTTTGCCATTGACCCGCTGACATACCCGCAACCGGGCGCTTTGTAGCCGCCAAACCGACGAGGAGCCGCACATATGGCCCAAATCTCTCTCACATTTCCTGACGGTAACGCACGCCAATATGAGGCCGGGATCACCCCTGCCGATGTGGCTGCTGATATTTCATCCTCTTTGCGCAAGAAAGCCATCAGCGCGACCGTGAATGGTCAGCACTGGGATTTGCAATGGCCGATTGACGCGGATGCTTCGATCGCGCTGCACACGATGAAGGACGAAGAGCAGGCCCTTGAACTTGTCCGCCACGATCTGGCCCACATTATGGCCCGCGCCGTGCAGGAAATCTGGCCGGATGTGCAGGTCACGATTGGGCCTGTGATCAAGGACGGCTGGTATTACGACTTTGACCGCAAAGACCCGTTTGTGCCCGAAGACCTTGCCCTCATCGAGAA
>CAYPVL010000054.1:0-23446 GCA_964414165.1 uncultured Cognatiyoonia sp. | reverse complement strand
CGAACACGAACGTCAAAGTGAACGTCGGCATCCGTGGCAACAACGATGTTCTTGCTGTGCTGAACGTGAACGGCCAGGAAGTTTTGGCCAAAGAGTATGACATCGACTAATCCCCCCCAGTTGATTGTCTCAAAGGCCGCCCTTCCCTCGGGGGCGGCCTTACCTGTTTTTAGAATCATTCCAAACCTTGACTTCGCGCAGGCCCATGCGCATATTTAAAGCCTGACAGAAAAGGTTGGTCCCATGTTCATCCAGACAGAATCCACGCCAAATCCGGCGACGCTCAAGTTCTTGCCCGGACAATCCGTGCTTGAAGTCGGGACAGCTGATTTCCCGAACGCAGAAGCGGCTGAAAGCTCTCCTCTTGCCAAGCGTATTTTTGCGGTAGGCGGCGTGACAGGTGTTTTCTTTGGCATCGACTTTGTGACCGTTACCAAGACCGACGACATGGAATGGGATCATATCAAGCCCGCCATCCTTGGCGCGATTATGGAGCATTACCAATCCGGTGCGTCCGTCATGGCCGATGACCATAAACCCGTGTCAGGCCACGCCGAGCACGACGGTGAAGATGGTGAAATCGTCGGACAAATCAAAGAGTTGCTGGATACGCGCGTGCGCCCTGCCGTGGCCCAAGATGGCGGCGACATTACCTTCCACGGGTTCGAACGTGGGATTGTTTATCTGCATATGCAAGGTGCCTGTGCGGGCTGCCCGTCATCCACACTGACCCTGAAAATGGGGATCGAAAACCTGCTGCGGCACTATATCCCAGAGGTGATCGAGGTGCGCCCGGTCGCTGCATGAGCGGCGACAAGATCGAAGTTGAAAACATCAACCTCCCCGGTCAGGTGACGCGGGTCGATGCTGCCAAATACCACGCGATGAAGTCAGCGATGATGACGGTGATGGGCGATGACCCCATGACCGCCAAAGCCATCAAGGAAGCTGCACGCGCGCATCTGCCTGAAAATCTTTTTCCCGGTGGCGCAACATCCGGCTGGTGGCAGAAATCCGTGCAGCTTGATCTGGAAGCCAAAGGCATCCTGAAGCGGCACAACACAAAACCGCTGACATTCTCAAAAGCATGACACATCCCACTATTCTGGCCTTCGACACGTCTGGGCCCCATTGTGCGGTAACGCTACTGCGCGCCGGCAAACCGCTTGTCACGCAGCATGAGGCCATGAAGCGCGGACAGGCCGAGCGGCTGTTTCCATTGATTGAAGAAATAATGATGCAAGAAGGGGTCACTTGGGCCGACATCGGCCTGATTGCCGTTGGGATCGGCCCCGGAAACTTTACCGGCATTCGGATTGGTGTGTCAGCCGCGCGGGGGATGGGGCTTGCGCGCAAGATCCCGGTCATGGGTGTGTCGCAATTTCAAATCGTGCACAGCGGCAACCAGCGCGCCATCGTCGCTGGGCCACGCGACATTGCATATGTGCAAGAATTTGAGGGGCAAAACCCCATTGGCACCCCGTTCATATCAGAAAATGAACAACCTGACCCCGTCCCAGACCCCGCACCAAAGATAGCAAAGATTGCGCTCGGGCGTTGGCAATCCGGCGAAACCACGCCCGAACGCCCCGCCCCGCTTTACGTCAAAGCCGCCGATGCAGCACCACCGCGCGAAGCAGCACCTGTGATCCTGCCATGATCGCAGAGCAATTGGCGCATACGCACAAACTGGCCTTCACCGATAGCCGCGCGTGGAGTGCTGACGAATTCGCCACCCTTCTGATCCAAAAGACGACACTGGCGGTTGGGAACGCGGATTGCTTTATTCTGGGACGGGTCCATCTGGACGAAGCCGAAATCCTGACGCTGGCCACATCCCCGAAATTCCAACGCCAAGGGCGCGCAAAAGCGGCCTTGCAAGATTTCCTTACGCAAATCGCAGCGAACGGCGTCACAACCGTCTTTCTGGAAGTGGCCGCCGATAATGAAGCCGCCTTGGGCCTTTATCAGAAAAACGGCTTCAAACAGGTCGGCCTGCGCAAAGGCTATTACCGCAGGGCACATCAAGCGGCCTGCGATGCGATTGTTCTGCAACTGACGCTGCCGCAGCGTTAGTTTGCAAAACACAGCAAAACACGGGCCAAGCCTGCCCCATACATCAAGAATCGGTTGACCCTTCCACGCAGGCGTTGCCTTATCCTGTCATGATCCGACAAAGGTCGGCTCGCTTTCACGGGGGTGGCGCGGGCATTACCTGTCAAACAGCCCCCAATATAAACGACCTGGGAGAAACCAATGACCTTCATGAAATCCTTGCTTGGCGCAACCGCTGCTTTGGCCCTGACAGCCGGAACCGTTGCAGCCGAACCTGCCGTGATTTTCGATCTGGGCGGGAAATTTGATAAATCCTTCAATGAATCCGCATTCAACGGCGCACAGCGTTGGGCCGAAGAAACCGGTGGCACATTCGCCGAAGTAGAACTGCAGTCAGACGCACAGCGCGAGCAGGCGCTGCGCCGCTTTGCAGAAGACGGCAAGAACCCCATCGTGATGGCGGGCTTCGCTTTCGCGACAGCTTTGGACGAGGTCGCAGCAGATTACCCTGACACCAAGTTCCAGATTATCGACATGGTCGTTGATCAGCCGAACGTGCGCTCGATCGTTTTCGCAGAAGAACAGGGATCCTACCTTGTTGGCATGGCCGCAGCGATGGCTGCTGAAGGTGGTGCTGTTGGCTTTATCGGTGGCATGGATATCCCACTGATCCGCAACTTTGCCTGTGGTTATGCGCAAGGCGCGAAGGCTGTGAACCCGGACGTTACCGTGATCGCCAACATGACCGGCACCACACCTTCTGCTTGGAACGACCCGGTGAAGGGGTCTGAGTTGACGCTGGCACAGATTTCCCAAGGCGCTGAAGTGGTTTACGCCGCTGCTGGTGGGACTGGCGTTGGCGTGCTCCAAACCGCTGCGGACGAAGGCATCCTGTCCATCGGTGTAGATAGCAACCAAAACTACCTGCACCCAGGTCAGGTTCTGACATCTATGCTGAAGCGCGTTGATAACGCCGTATACGATGCGTTCAAATCAGGCGACGCGCTTGAGGCTGGCTTTAACGTCATGGATCTGTCCAATGGTGGCGTCGGCTATGCGGTTGATGAAAACAACGCCAATCTGATCACAGCCGAAATGGCCGCCGCTTTGGAAGAGGCACAGGCCAAGATTGTTGCCGGTGAAATCTCTGTGCACAACTATAACTCAGATGAATCTTGCCCAGCGCTTGACTTCTAAGTCGCCAATCTAGGCCAAAAGAACCGCGGCCGCGCTTTATCCTTAAGGCGCGGCCCTTTGCATTTATGGGGGACTGACGAATGAGCGATCCAATCGAGACTTTCTTTGCCGCTTGGGGCATGGATGACGACACCGCGCGGGCAGATGCGATTGCTTCGGTCTACGCACCGGATGGGACCTATGCAGACCCCCGATCAGATGGAATGCTTTCCGGGTCAGCCATCGCCAAATACGTGAACATGTTCAGCGCCAATGCACCGGGCTGGACGGCCAAAGTTGTCGCCAGCTCATCCACCGCCGACTGTCACCGCGCCACCGTTGCCTTTGGCGGCCAAGGCCCTGACGGGTCCGAGATGGTGCAACACGGCCAGTACTTCGCAGACATTGCAGATGGCAAAATCACCCGCATGGTCGGCTTTGTCGGATTGGGCGCGCCAGAATGACGACGACCGCCCCTGCTATCGAACTCAAAGGCATTTCCAAGGCCTTCGGCCCGGTTCAGGCCAACAAAGACATTTCGATCAGCGTCATGTCCGGCACGATCCATGGGATCATGGGTGAAAATGGGGCGGGCAAATCAACGCTGATGTCGATCCTTTACGGGTTCTACAAAGCGGATAAGGGCGATATTTTTATCGCAGGCAAGCAAACCACCATCCCCGACAGCCAAGCCGCGATTGCGGCGGGGATCGGCATGGTGTTCCAGCATTTCAAGCTGGTCGAAAACTTCTCCGTCCTTGAAAACGTCGTGCTTGGGGCCGAGGATTCCGGGCTGCTCAAACCCTCCCTCAACCGCGCCCGGCGCGAATTGGCGGAATTGGCCGCAGAATACGAACTGAACGTCGATGCGGACGCCGTGATCGAAGACATCGGCGTGGGCATGCAGCAGCGTGTTGAAATCCTCAAAGCGCTCTATCGCAAGGCTGACATTCTGATCCTTGATGAGCCCACTGGCGTGCTGACCCCTGCCGAGGCGGATCAGCTGTTCCGCATCCTTGGGCGGCTTAAGGAAGAAGGCAAAACCATCATCCTGATCACGCATAAACTGCGCGAAATCATGGAGATTACCGACACCGTCAGCGTGATGCGGCGCGGCGAGATGACGGCGACGGTCAAAACCGCCGATACCTCTCCGGCGGAACTTGCCGAACTGATGGTCGGGCGCAAAGTCCTTTTGCGGGTCGAGAAAAAGCCAGCAAACGCAGGTGCTGCAATCTTGGAAGTGAACGACCTGAACGTCACCGACGACAAAGGCGTGCATCGCCTCAAAGGCGTCAGCTTCAAGGTCCACGCAGGCGAAGTGCTGGGCATCGCCGGGGTCGCGGGCAACGGGCAATCCGAATTACTTGAAGTGCTTGGCGGCTATGAAAAAGCCACCGGGGAAATCCTGCTGAACGGTGAAGCACTTGACCTGACAGGTGCCCATTCCGACGGCCAATCACGCCGCGCACGCGGGATCGGGCATGTGCCCGAGGATCGCCAGCGCGAAGGGCTGATCATGGATTATACCGCGTGGGAAAACACCGCCTTTGGCTACCACCACGATGCACGGTTCCAGAAGGGGCTGCTGATGGATAACAAAGCGGTCTTTGCCGACACGGAAGGCAAGATGGAGCGTTTCGATGTGCGCCCACCCAATCCGCGCCTGCACGCCAAGAATTTCTCTGGCGGAAACCAGCAAAAGATCGTCCTCGCACGCGAGATTGAGCGTAATCCAGACCTCTTGCTCATCGGCCAACCCACGCGCGGTGTGGATATCGGGGCCATCGAATTTATCCACCAGCAAATCATTGCCCTGCGCGATCAGGGAAAGGCGATCCTGCTGGTGTCGGTCGAGTTGGAAGAAATCCTTGCCTTGTCTGATCGGATCGCGGTGATGTTTGACGGCCAGATCATGGGCGAACGCATCCCCGATCAAACCAACGAACAAGAACTTGGCCTGCTCATGGCCGGCATGACGGGGAGTGCTGCCTGATGAACGCAATGCCACGCTGGGCCGAGGTGATCCTTGTGCCGCTGATCAGCCTGATCCTTGCGCTGATCATCTCGATGATTGTGATCTTTGCCATCGGCGAGAACCCGTTCCGCGCGCTGCAGATCATGACAAGCGCAGCACTTGGATCGACTGAAGGGATTGGCTACACCCTTTATTACACAACGAATTTCATCTTCACCGGGCTTGCCGTCGCCGTCGCATTCCACGCGCGGCTGTTCAACATCGGCGGCGAAGGTCAGGCGATGCTGGGCGGCGTTGGCGTGGCGACCATGTGCCTTTATTTCCCCATGCCCCATTGGACGATTGCGCTGATCGTGGCCTCGCTTGGGGCGGCGATTTGCGGGGCGGCTTGGGCTGCGATCCCGGCCTATCTGCAAGCCAAACGCGGCAGCCATATCGTGATCACGACGATCATGTTCAACTTCATCGCCGCTGGCCTACTGGTCTACCTGCTGCGCGAAGTCTACAAACCCGACGGGTCGATGGAGCCAGCCTCCTCCAAGTTCCCCGAAGCCACCCACCTGCCCAGCTTTCAGGACATGGCAGGCATTTTCGGCTGGGATGCCTTCGCCTCATCCCCTGCCAACATCACCTTCTTCGTCGCACTTCTGGCCTGCCTTTTCATCTGGCTGCTGATCTGGAAAACACGGCTGGGCTATGAAATCCGCGCCCTTGGGCATTCGGAAACCGCCGCCAAATACGCTGGGATCAACCCGGTGCGGCTGACCATGATCGCGATGCTGATCTCCGGCGGGCTTGCCGGGATGATGGCAATCAACAACGTGCTGGGCGAGGCAGAGCGCCTTGTGCTGAACGCCACCGAAGGGGCCGGGTTCATCGGCATTGCCGTGGCGCTGATGGGACGCAATCACCCGGTAGGTATCATCATCGCCGCGATCCTGTTCGGTATGCTGTACCAAGGCGGCGCGGTGCTGGCCCAAGATACCAGCATCCCCGTGCAAATGGTCATCGTGATCCAGGCCCTTGTGATCATGTTCACCGGCGCGCTTGATAACCTTGTGCGCGCACCGCTTCAGCGGATATTCTTGGCGATGCGGGGGGCTGCGTGATGGATTTCTACACGATCGTCCAACTGGCCGACGCGACAATCCGCATGGCGATCCCCCTGCTGCTGGCCTGCCTTGCCGGGCTATTTTCCGAACGCGCAGGCATCTTCGACATCGGGCTTGAGGGCAAGATGCTGGCCGCAGCCTTCCTATCGGCCGCTGTATCCTTCACAACCGGGTCCGTTTGGATCGGACTGTTTGCGGGGATCGGCGCGTCAATCCTGCTGTCGATCATTCACGGGCTGGCCTCAATCACGTTCCGGGGGAACCAGTTGATTTCAGGCGTTGCAATCAACTTCCTTGCAGCGGGCCTGACGGTGGTCATCGCGGGCGGGTGGTTCGGCCAAGCCGGGCGGACGCCTTCGCTCTCCGGCGCGGCACGCTTCGACGGGATCGACTTCCCCGGCGCGCTGACGCGTATCCGCGACAAAATCCAAGCCAGCCCCGGGATGCAATTCTATTCCGAACTTGTCTCGGGCCATTCGATCCTTGTTTACATCGCCTTCTTCACCGTGCCGCTGTCATGGTGGGTGCTTTATCGCACACGGTTCGGGCTGCGGCTGCGGGCGGTGGGTGAAAACCCGGCAGCAGTCGACACGGCCGGGATCAACGTCGTGCAAATGCGCTTTGCGGCGGTGATCATCTGCGGCGTGCTTTGCGGGATCGCAGGGGCGTATTTGTCGACTGCTGTGCAAGCCGGGTTCACAAAAGACATGACCGCAAACCGAGGGTTCATCGCGCTGGCCGCATTGATCTTTGCCAAATGGCGGCCCGTGCAGGCGATGGGGGCCTGCCTCTTGTTCGGGCTGTTCTTCGCGATTGATAACCGGTTCCAGAACATCCAGATGGATGCGTTCTGGGTTGTATTCCTGCTTTTGCTTTTCGCGATCCTGCTTGCGGGCTATGCGGTCAAAGAAGACCGGGACCTGCGCGGCATAAAGGCGAGCATCAGTAGCTTAGCGCAAGGCGGGCTGGGTATCGCGCTTGGCGCGGCCATTGCGATGCTTGGGCTGTTGTTCGTGATTAATACGCTTGGCCTGTTGTCGGTCAATGTCGGGACGGGGCAGTTTGGCTATGGCGTCTGGCTGATCATTCTCGTTCTGGCGGTGCCGCTTTATTTTGCTGCCCAACTGATGAAGCAAGGGCGCTTTGACTTGGCTGTCCTTGGTGGGTTTGCCGTCGTGCTTGCAGCTTTGGCGGCGATGATCGTCTGGTCGATGCTCACAGGGGAAGCGCTGGAAGATGGCCAACAGCTAAGCCTGTTCGAAACCGTCAAACTCCCGACCGAGTTCATCCAATCCCTGCCCTATATCCTGACGGTCGTGATCTTGGCCGGATTCGTTGGCAAAGCGATCCCTCCCCGCGCAGGTGGCGAACCTTATGTGAAAGAGCGTTAAGTCCAATTTAGGGCGCGTGTTATACCCACGTCGGGGAAAATGCTGCAGTTGCAGCAAAAAACGCGCACCATGGGTTTGACACTCCCAAGGATTGGGTTTCTTGTGCAGCAAAGCGGCCAAGCCTTGCCGGGATAGCTCATGCAGATTTACCTTCCCATCGCCGAAGTATCGGTGAACGCGTTCCTTTTATTAGGGCTGGGCGGAATTGTAGGCATACTATCGGGAATGTTCGGGGTTGGCGGCGGCTTTCTGATGACGCCGCTCCTCTTCTTCATCGGCATCCCGCCTGCGGTCGCTGTCGCAACCGAGGCGAACCAGATCGTTGCATCCTCTTTCTCGGGCGTGCTTGCGCACCTTAAACGCAAGACTGTTGACCTCAGGATGGGCACGGTGCTTCTGATCGGCGGGCTTGTCGGTGCGGCGCTTGGCGTTGTGGTGTTCAACTACCTCAAATCCGTCGGACAAGTCGAACTGCTCGTGCAGCTTTGTTATGTGATCTTCCTTGGGGTCATCGGCGGGTTGATGTTCTTCGAAAGCCTGAACGCGATCCGCAAATCCAAGAAACCGGGGGCCAAACCGGTTGCGCGCAAGCGACATAACTGGGTGCACAATCTGCCCTTCAAGATGAAATTCCGGGTGTCTGGGCTTTATATTTCGGTCATTCCGCCGCTGATCGTTGGGGTGCTTGTGGGCATTCTGGCCGCGATCATGGGGGTCGGCGGCGGCTTTATCATGGTGCCTGCGATGATTTATCTGCTGGGCATGCCGACCAAAGTGGTCGTGGGCACATCGCTGTTCCAGATCATCTTTGTGACCGCCTTCACAACCATGCTCCACGCCACGACCAACTTCACGGTCGATATCGTGTTGGCGGTTTTGCTGTTGATTGGCGGGGTGATCGGGGCGCAAGTGGGCACGCGGATCGGGACCAAGCTGAAGGCTGAACAATTGCGCATCCTGCTGGCGATTATGGTGCTGGCGGTCTGCGGCAAGCTGGCCTTTGATTTGCTTGTGCAACCGGCAGAGCTTTATTCGCTTGGCGCGGGGGGCAATCACTGATGTTGCGTCTTCTTGCACTCCTTTGCGTTATCGCACTGCCAGTAAAGGGCGAAGAAATCGTGCTGGGCCTCAGTCAGGATGAGGTTTCGATCACAGCAACCTTCGACGGGTCAGACCTGCTGATCTTCGGCGCAATCAAACGCGATGCCCCGAAAGCCACAGGCCAGCTTGGGATCATCGTCGCCGTGGCAGGGCCCGATGCGCCCGTCACGGTGCGTCGCAAAGATCGCAGGCTGGGCATTTGGGTCAACACGGATGCCGTGCACATTGATTCAGCACCATCATTTTATGCCGTCGCCACAAGCGCACCATTCGACGATATCCTGACCCGGAACGAAGACTTGCGGAACCGGATCACCCTGCGCCAAATGGTGCGCGATACCGGGGCAGAGGTGATGGACGCAGGCAACTTTAGCCAGGCCTTGATCCGGGTGCGCAGTGAAAGCGGGCTATTCCAGAACCTTGAAGGACAGGTGGATTTTGAGGAAGACACGTTGTTCCGTGCCGCGATAGCTCTGCCTGCAAACCTGACCGAAGGGGATTATGAAACGCGCATTTTCCTCACGCGTGATGGTCAGGTGATCGACAGCTATACCACGGAAATCCCTGTCAAAAAGGTCGGGCTGGAACGCTGGCTTTACAACCTCGCGCATCAAAACGCGTTTCTTTACGGGCTTATGTCACTTGCGATTGCGATTGGGGCGGGCTGGCTTGCCTCGGCGGCCTTTAATCTGATGCGGCGCTAAACCCAAAGTGCGATCGGCACGGGGCATCGGCGGCAATCGCGGCCCTCAAACCTCTTCGCTGCGCAACTCTAAGGGGGCGGCGGGGACATGCAAATCATCCACGCCCAACACATCCTGCGGCAAAGCAAGACGGTTCCGCACAACCCAGCGCAATTGCGTTTCCGCCCGCGTAATCGCAACATAAGCCAGACGTTTCCAAAGCGGTTGGCCCGCTTCGACCCGGCCCATACGGGACGCGGCATAAATATCGGGGGCAAAAACCTGCACTGTATCCCATTGGGATCCTTGGGCTTTGTGGATCGTCACAGCCGCACCATGCAGGAACGTGGCACCCATCCGGGCGGCAAAAGGAATAAAGGGTTCCGCATCGCCTTCGTTTTCAATTTTCACAATACTTGCCGCACTGATCTGCGGATCCTCGGCCCCCATTACGTGAAGACGGGAAAACCCTGGCTTGCGACCGGGGCCCAGATAGACCACCTGCGCGCCTTTGATCAGGCCGCGCGCCTCAAGATCAAGGCGCTTTTTGCGGTGCTTCACGGGCAGTTCAATACCGTCACAAATCAACGGCTCGCCTTCAAGCAATTCATCCAGCGGGGCTTTATAGGCAGCACGAAAGGCATGGATCAGCCGGATACGCGTGGCGTTGCGCCAGACCAAACAGGGCGAACGCGACATCAGCTGCGCCTCGACCCGCTGGGCCATCACGACGCGTTCGTCCCTTTGGGCCGCCTCTTCGATCATCTTCTCAAAGGCGTAGAAATCAAGCTGCGGATCAGCCAAAGCATGGGCCAGATCAAGGATTGGGTTATCAGCGGTTTGGCGATGCACGCGTTCAAGGGTCAGAACGCGTTTCTTGGGCAGGGTCTCAAACACCATCCCGCCTTCTGACTGCACCGGGGGCAGTTGTGCCGGATCACCGAACAAGACCAACGTGGGGAAAATCTCTTGTAGATCAGCGAATTGCTTTTTGTCGAGCATCGAAGATTCATCGACAAACCCAATATCAAGCGCCTCTTCCCGGCGCTTCCAACCGGTGATGAAATCACTGCCACGCAGACCAGCAGCGGCCAAGGCGGCGGGAACAGATTTGTTCGCCTCATAGGATGCAAACGCGCGATCAAGGGCCACATCCGTCAGCCCCTCAATCTCGGGGCGCTCGCCCTGCCCGGCCAGCCATTCGGCGACTTTCTCATATTCAGGATCATAGACGGGGGTATAAAGAATGCGGTGGATCGTCGTCGCAGGCACGCCGCGGTTGCGCAGCACGCTGGCGGCTTTGTTGGTCGGGGCAAGAATAGCCAAGGTGCGGCGGTCTTTGCGCTTTTTACCCTCCCAATCGCCGGAAATGACATCAACACCAGCCTCATCCAGCGCATTATAAAGGGCAGCCAAAAGCATTGTTTTACCAGAGCCCGCCTTGCCGATGACCGCCAAAACCGAAGAGGCATCCGTTTGGGGGGGCTGCAAAAGGCTGTCATCAAGATCAACACCGGCCTGCCGCAAGGCAAGCGCGACGTTATCCCAAGCCTCGGCCTGATCTTCGGAAAACACAATTGATGGGGCGGTATTCATGGGGGCAACCTAGCTGCCCCCCGATACCTTCACCAGTGCTTAAGCAACCTTTTGGGCGTTGATCGGGTATCCAAATGAACGGGCAAACCAGGCTTCGGATATTTCAGACGAAAGCCCGGCACGGCGCAGCACTTTCACCCGGTCCTCGGCCCGGTAGGCCCACAGGCCCACGCTGATCTGATCGCGCCCCGTGCCCGTACTACCCAGCACTTCGGGGGCGGCACCGATCATATTGTAGATGCGGACCATGCGGGCATCAAACACGCCCAACAAATGGGTCAATGCAAAGGACCGCATCAATTCGCCCCCCGCTAACATCAAAGCGCCGGCGACTTTGGCCGATGCTTTCGGGGCAAGGCAGAACCGGGTGCATTCCCAAATCAAAGGGCTTGAAATCTTCGTCTCGGACAAATCAGCAAAATGATCATTAACCATCGTGCGCCCCGATGTCGGCAAAAAGCGCATTGACCCACCATGCGTTCCGTCAGGTTCTTGCCAGATCACATAAAGCGGGTTCAAACTGTCGTATTCATCCTGTTCCCAACCGCGCGCGTCGACCGTGACATCCCACTTTAAACGGTCACGAAACTGCGTAGCACGGTCACGGTGCATCGTGCCTTGCAAGGTTGGAAATTGGCCCAAATCATCGCCGTAAATATATCGCAACATCTCTCTCGCCCCTTTGTCAGCTGTTTGCTTTTCTAGGGGGGAGTTTTTGCTGAACGGGGTGAATGAAGCCTTAGAGCACCGTAACGGTGCCTAATTCGCAGCGCTGATTTCGTTCTTTTCTTCCTTGCCAGGCCACTTCCCTTCAGCGGCGCGGGCGGCACCGCCCACGACGATAAACCCTTCGCTCAATGCCTTTGCAACGGCATGGGTCGTGTTCAACGCACCAAGTTTAAAACGCGCGCTTTCGATATATGCCCGCAACGTATGCTCAGAAATTGAAAGCATCTCTGCAACCTGCCCACGGCCATATCCCATAGCAAGATAGGTAAGTGTATCCACTTCGCGCGGGGACAGCGGGCGCACCGGGTCAGGGGCACGGGATTTTTCAATCTCAAGCGCTTTTTGGTTCAGGTAATGCGCAATCAGAATGATGTCGCGTTGGTTCTTTCCAGTGAATTCGGCCCAAGCATCATCCGAACAGTTATGAGACAGTGAAAACATCGCAAACTGCCCGTTCGGCCCCCGAATAGGAACGGAAAAGCCCTGATTGCCGACACCGTAACTGACGGATTCCTGACGAAAGTTGCGGGCGGCTTTGGATGACCAATCCAGCGTTTTCCAGTTCACCGGGTGAAACCGCTGAAAGCAACCCGACACGACAGGATCAACCCTTAGGTAATCTTTATCGACATAGCGCTTGGCCCAAGCCGGATCATATGTCCCAAATCCGTACTGCTCTCCATCGGCGCTAACCCAGTGATAGACGGCATGATCAATTTCAAATGCATCGCGAAGCGAAACGACCAGACCATGAATTTCTTCAAGTACGCTCGTCTCAGCCAGTTCGCGAAGAAAGTTGTCCAGTCTGGTTTTCGTCATAGTATTCCGCGCATAATGCCTTATCGGATACTGACGCAATTTCAGCCGTCGCCACTTGGGACGTTTGTTCAAGTTGGCTCGCCAAAAGCTCTAACCCGTTAGAGTGCGCGAACGTCGTTAAATCGGCCAAGACGTCGATGATCCATTTATTTCCCAAGTCATACCCTCCTGTGGAATTATTAACGATCAGTTAACAACTCATGGTAGCAGGCAAAAATGAAGGAAATATATTCGCTTTTTCCCCTCCCCCATAAATAGCGGGTCCCTGATTTGATAAGTAATTGTTGTAAAATCAGGTTCTGACCCATGAAAAAAGGCACCCACCGCAGCGGGTACCTTCGTCATGATAACATGGGCTTAGCCCTGCGAATCGATCACCGCATCCTCGAACGTCCGCAATCCGGTTTTGGGTGATTGCACCAAGACCGCCATGTTTCCGGGCTTATGTTCGTTCTTGCGCATCTTCGTATGGGCGGCGGGGATGTCGGCCCAGGGGAAGACTTCAGACATGCAAGGATCAAGGCGACGCTCAATCATAAGTTTATTCGCGGCCGAGGCTTGCTTGAGGTGCGCAAAGTGGCTGCCTTGCAGGCGCTTTTGGTGCATCCACATGTACCGCACATCAAAGGTACAGTTGAAACCGGTCGTACCGGCACAGATCACAACCATTCCGCCCTTTTTACAAACAAGCGATGACACAGGAAAGGTCGACTCGCCCGGGTGTTCAAACACCATATCGACGTTCACGCCTTTGCCTGTGATGTCCCAAATGGCTTTGCCGAACTTACGCGCCTCTTTCAACCATGTGTTGTATTCAGGGGTGTTCACCGTGGGCAGCTGCCCCCAGCAATCAAAATCCTTGCGGTTGATGACGCCCTTGGCACCCAATTCCATCACAAACTCACGCTTGTCTTCATCGCTGATGACACCAATCGCATTGGCGCCCGCCGTATTGATCAGCTGAATCGCATAAGACCCAAGGCCACCGGATGCACCCCAAACCAGCACATTCTGCCCCGGCTTCAAATCATGGGGCTCATGACCAAAGAGCATGCGATAAGCCGTGGCAAGGGTCAGTGTATAGCAGGCGCTTTCCTCCCACGTGAGGTGCTGCGGACGTGGCATGAGTTGCTGGGATTGCACACATGTGAACTGCGCGAATGATCCATCCGGGGTCTCATAACCCCAGATCCGCTGGCTTTCCGAAAACATCGGATCGCCGCCGTTACAATGCTCATCATCGCCGTCGTCTTGATTGCAATGGATGACAACTTCGTCGCCAATCTTCCAACGCTTCACCTTGTCACCCACAGCCCAAACAATGCCCGACGCATCGGACCCGGCAATATGAAACGGCTGACCGTGCACATCAAATGGGCTGATCGGAACACCAAGCCCGGCCCAGACGCCGTTGTAGTTCACGCCAGCGGCCATCACCATCACAAGTACTTCGTTGCTGTCAGGCTTGGGGCAATCCACGACTTCAACCTCAAAGGCCCGTTCGGGTTCACCGTGCCGTTCGCGACGAATGGTCCATGCGTACATCTGGGCAGGGACATGCCCAAGCGGGGGCATTTCGGCCACGTCGTACAGGTCTTTGAGGGGGGCATTATATGCATGAACGGGGGCAGTCGTATCCAAAGCCATAGCAGGGTTCATCCTTCTCATATCCAGTATTGCTGCAACGCGGAATCATCCGCTCTGCAGCTAAATATGCAGTTGCAGCGTAATTTTGCAACTATCTTGAATAATATTTTGTAATAAAATTACGCATCGGATGCAGAAAAGTGGTGCGCGATGGAGTTGGCGTAGTATGAAATCACGCCCTTCCCATCCGCTGAAATGCTGATCTGATCATCCACTTCGGACACAAAACCACGTGCAAGCAAAGGCTTAAGCGTGTCCGCCACCAGCGCGCCAACCTCTTTGCGGGGCAGTGGCATATCTTTCGACTTCAACATGACCAATCGCGCCTGCACGCCAGCGGCCAAGTCCTTGCGCGACAGTGGCCCCTCTTCCAGTAAGACATGCGCAACCAGCGGCGTAGACAACACAGGCACAACCGCGCGAATACGCGCCATTAATTCATCTGCGACTGCTTGGGTGCGCACCTCAGGATCATCGCCCGGCATGTCCGACAGGCGCAACGGTTTGCCAAAGCCAACCGACGCCGCCCCAAAACCGCGCATTCGTTTGGAAAAGCGATCAATGAAATAGGTCCAAATCCCACGCACGACAGTCATAAAGGGCGGGCGGAACCGGCGTTTGCCGCTTTCGCCTGCGGCCACAAGAAAGCGATCTTCAAGCACGCGGTCATAGTTCAATCCTACAGGCACAAAGATCACCTCGCGCCCGCCGGGTTTCGCACCACTGATGATATAACTCAGCAGTCCAAGCTTGGGCGCACCCACAGACCCTGTCAGGCTAAGACCGCCTTCGGGGAACATCGCTTGGGTCACACCGCCAGTGGTGGCCATTTGCACATAGCGCGCAAGCACCCGGCGGTAGAGCTGACCGCGCGACTTGCGGCGAATAAAGTAGGCACCCATCATCTTGATCATCGCAGACAAAGGCCAGACGCGGGCCCATTCGCCCACCGCATAAGACAGGGCCCCGGCACGGCTGACCAAATAAGTGACCAGGACGTAATCCATATTGCTGCGGTGGTTCATCACAAAGACAACGGTCGCATCCTCGTCCAAAGCCTCTAACGCGTCGCGATCAAAGCTGCCCAAACGGATGCGATAAAAGGCGCGGCTGATCCATTTCGCCAGCCGCATGCCCACGGAAAAGTACATAGTGGCCGAAAACGACGGTACAATTTCACGGGCATAACGGCGGGCAGCTTCAAAGGCGACGTTTTCAGGGACGTTGTTGGCGCGGGCATGTTCGACAACCGCCTCTGTTATATCAGGATCATAGATCAGGCGTTGGATCATGTCATAACGCTTGGCCAGCTTGAACGGCTCAATGGGGCGCTGCAGGCGTTCGTTGACACGCGCGACAACACGCTCGGCCCGCTTGCGAAAGAACCAGCGCACCGACGGAAACAAAAAATGGGAAGCAAACGTCACCGCCGCAAAAAGCAAAATCAGGACGAAGGCCCAAACGGGCAAGGCGATGGTCTGGGTCATTAAGCGTCAAGTTAACACGACCAGCGACTTTGCCAACGCTTAACAGGCATATGCCGCGATGCAGCGAATTGACAGCAGATGAAAATTGCATAAAATAACAAACATACGCAATAAAATTACGCATTCAGGATTCGAGGCCCGTCCCATGTCGCACCCGCAGAAAGATCGCCCTTGGTTGTTCCGCACCTACGCCGGGCATTCGACCGCAAAAGCCTCAAACGCGCTGTATCGTGGGAATTTGGCAAAAGGGCAAACCGGGCTTTCGGTCGCGTTCGATCTGCCAACGCAAACCGGCTATGATAGTGATCATGCGCTTGCCGCAGGCGAAGTCGGCAAGGTCGGCGTGCCAATTTCCCACCTTGGGGACATGCGGACGCTGTTCAATGACATTCCACTGGATCAGATGAACACCTCGATGACGATCAACGCGACAGCACCGTGGCTGCTGTCGCTTTATATCGCCGTGGCCGCAGAACAAGGGGCAGATATCAGCGCGTTGCAAGGCACCGTGCAAAACGACATCATCAAGGAATACCTGTCACGCGGGACATATATTTGCCCGCCCGCGCCGTCCTTGCGGATGATTACAGACGTGGCGGCCTATACGCGCGAACACTTGCCCAAATGGAACCCGATGAACGTCTGTTCATATCACCTGCAAGAAGCAGGGGCGACCCCGGAGGAAGAATTGGCCTTTGCACTGGCAACCGCGACGGCTGTCTTGGATGATTTAAAAACCAAAGTGCCCGCCGAACATTTCCCGGCAATGGTCGGGCGCATTTCATTCTTTGTGAATGCGGGTATTCGGTTCGTGACCGAACTTTGCAAAATGCGGGCATTTGTCGACCTCTGGGATGAGATTTGCGAAGAACGCTATGGTGTTGAAGACCCGAAATTCCGGCGTTTCCGTTACGGGGTACAGGTCAATTCGCTGGGGCTGACAGAACAGCAGCCTGAAAATAACGTCTACCGGATTCTGATCGAAATGCTTGCGGTCACATTATCCAAGAACGCCCGCGCCCGCGCAGTGCAATTGCCTGCGTGGAACGAAGCACTTGGGCTGCCCCGCCCATGGGATCAGCAATGGTCACTGCGGATGCAACAAATTTTGGCCTATGAAACCGACCTTTTAGAATACGACGATTTGTTTGATGAAAACCCGGCGATCACGCGCAAAGTGAATGCGCTGAAAAACGGGGCACGCGCCGAATTAAAGCAAATTGACAGCATGGGCGGCGCGGTCAATGCGATTGGATATATGAAAGGGCGATTGGTTGAATCCAACGCCGCCCGCATTGGCGCCATTGAAACAGGCGACACCACAGTCGTTGGCGTGAACAAATGGCAAAGCGGCGAACCTTCGCCCCTGACAGCCGGTGATGATGCGATCATGGTCGCAGACAGCGACGCCGAAGCCGACCAATTGCAACGGCTTGCCGCATGGAAAGCCTCCCGCGATAACGCGTTCGTAAATCAAGCACTTGCAGACCTGCGCACGGCAGCAATGGACGGCACGAACATCATGATCCCGTCGATTGCAGCGGCCAAAGCCGGGGTGACAACGGGGGAATGGGCCGACGTGATTCGGGCCGCCTTTGGGCAGTACCGCGCGCCGACAGGCGTCAGTACGAATCCATCGAATCGCACCGAAGGTTTGGACGACATTCGCGAGCGGGTTGATGTAATTTCAAACAAATTGGGACGGCGGTTGAAATTTCTTGTGGGAAAACCCGGTTTGGACGGCCACTCTAACGGGGCCGAACAAATCGCAACAAGGGCGCGCGATTGCGGCATGGATATTGCCTATGAAGGGATCAGACTAACACCGGATGAGTTGATCCAGGCAGCGCTGACTGAAAAGGCCCATGTGATCGGGCTTTCTATTCTTTCAGGCTCCCATATCCCTTTAATTGCAAGCTTTATGGAGAAAATGAAAGCGCAAGGGTTAGGTGATATTCCGGTAATTGCAGGCGGAATTATCCCAGATGAAGACGCTGAAAAATTGCGGGCGATGGGTGTGGCAAAGATTTATACGCCAAAAGATTTCCAACTGAACCACATCATGAATGACATTGTGGCCTTGGTCGATCCGGGCGCAATTGCAGCGGAATAACGCTGCGTTTGGCCTTTTAGACAGGTTCCGCTTTCTCTACGTATACGTAAAAGTATATTTGCCCGGACTTAGGGGCGGATAGTGGAGAATAGGATGTCGAAAGACTTAAAAGGTATGTCGCGCAAGGAGTTGTTGAAACTGCGCGACAAGATTGATGGCGCATTAGAAGGCCTCAAGAAGAAAGAACTGAAAGCCGCACGAGAAGCTGCCGTAAAGGCAGCTGCGGCACATGGGTTTTCGCTTGAGGAACTTGCAGGGCAGCCGGGACGGAAAAAGAAATCAGGTCCAAAGACAAAGGCACCTGCCAAATACAAAAACCCAGCAGATGAAACCCAGACCTGGACAGGAAAAGGGCGTCAGCCGCAGTGGTTCAAAGACGCGATGTCTGCAGGGCAGACCCCGGAATCGCTTGAGATTTAATTCTCAAAGAACGTGACAAGCTCATCATAAGTGTAGCTTTGCGCAATTTCGCCATCCGCTCCGGGCACAAAGTTTGGATCGGATGGCAAACAGCCCACCCCACAAATCTGTGAAATAACAATGTCTTCGGCGGTATCGATATACCAAAGCCGACCACCGGGCGTTGCGACATAGCCATCAATACCTTCGGCCTCATCCCCTTCAACATCATCGACGCTGGGGAATTCGCTGGAATAATCCTCGGAAAAAGCGGCGTGCGTGTGGAAAGAAGCGATAGGCACTTCAACAGCGCCATCATCTTCAACAAAACAACTGGCTTCATCCCCGCGCGAAATGGGTGAGGCAACAAGATCACCCGCTGCATCAAAGCCAATGATCCCACAAAATTCGACATTTTCAGCAAATGAAGGGGGCTGAAGGTCGCTAAGCAAGTCGGTGACAAAAGCGATCTCATCGCGGTCCTGCGCAATCGCCGGGGAGGCCATCGCCATGATTAATACGGCTGCTTTGCGCATCTGACTTTCCGTTCCACTCTGCCCGTGCCAAAATCAGGTCAACAGATAAACCGGGGAGTGCGCAAATGACAATCCACATCGGGGCAGCGCCCGAAGACATCGCCGAAACCGTTTTGATGCCCGGCGATCCGTACCGGGCAAAATGGGCCGCTAAAACCTTTCTGACAGATGCCAAATGCATCAACGACGTGCGCGGGATGCTTGGATTTACCGGCAGATGGAACGGGCACCGGGTTACGATCCAAGGGTCCGGCATGGGCATGCCATCGCTGTCGATCTACGCGAATGAATTGATTTCATCCTACAATGCGCAAACGCTGATCCGCATCGGATCTTGCGGGGCGATGCAGGAAAAGGTCGCGATCCGGGATGTGATCATCGCGATGACCGCCAGTACGCTGTCCACACCATCGCGGGGGATCATGAAGGAAATTAACTTTGCGCCTACTGCGGATTATGGCTTGCTTGAAGCCGCAGTTGCAGCCGCGCGCGCCAAAGATATCACACCGCACGTGGGCGGAATTTATTCGTCGGATGTGTTCTATGATGAACGCCCGGACCTGAACGAACAAATGACACGGCACGGAATTTTGGGGGTCGAGATGGAAGCGGCTGAACTTTACACGCTTGCCGCGCGCCACGGACGCCGCGCGCTTGCGGTGCTGACGGTAAGTGACCATTTGCTGACGCACGAAGCGCTGCCCTCCGAAGACCGCGAACGCAGCTTTGGCGATATGGTGGAAATCGCACTGCAAGCAGCTTTCGCGTCAAACTAATCGGGGCTACGTCCCATGGCTGCGGTCATAGCCGTTTTGGGCCGGGCTTTCCCATCCGGTCAGGTCACCGGCCCGATAAACCTCCATCCCAAGCGGATAGCAGGTAGCAGCATCGCTTGAATGCTCAGCGCTGCAATCCCCACCGGGGCAGGCCGAAAGCACCGCAAGTAGATCAATCTCGGCGAAGAGCTCGATATAATCGCCGGGGCGCACGGGGCTAGCTTTCATGAAATACTGGCCCGTGTCGCGGGTAAAACCGGTGCACATGAAGACGTTCAAGACATCATGGACATGGGTCTCGGCCTCTTTCAGAGAAATCCGCGCGTGCGCGGCAAGCGCCCTTGTCAGATTTGAATGACAGCAGTGATGATACTGCGTGCCCGAAAGCAAGTTACCGGTATAGGGATCACAGCGGGTCCCAATGACATCATGCACCGACCCGCCAAATTCATCCATGCCGTACCAGTCCAGCGTATCCTTGATCACCGTCGCCATTGGGCGCAGGTGCGGAAAAGATGACCACATCCGATCACCTGTCGTGATATGGGTGCCATGAAGTGCGCGGGTTTTACCCGAATAGAAGCGTTCGGTCAGATCATCGGCGGCAAACAGGTTCAGGTCACCAACCTGCGGACCATCGACAGATGAAATGCGCAAGATGTGACCGGCAGGAACCTTGATCGCCGCCGCATCGCGGGGTGGCGCAATGGCGGAATTAACCAGCGCCATCCCCGCCCGCGCGCGGGCATAAAGCGCCATGTCAGGTTGGGGCAGTGTATCCGTCGGATAGCAAATCACCGGCTTGATCGCGCGCCGGGCGTCTGCGTCGTCTGGGGCGCGGCTCACGACGCTTACACGCGCCGTTCAACCATCATCTGCTTGATCTCGGAAATCGCCTTGGCCGGGTTCAGCCCCTTCGGGCAGGTCTTGGCACAATTCATGATCGTGTGGCAGCGGTACAATTTGAACGGATCTTCCAATTCATCCAAACGCTCGCCCGTGGCCTCATCGCGGCTATCAACCAACCAACGGTGCGCGGCTAGCAAAGCAGCTGGGCCAAGGTAGCGGTCACCGTTCCACCAATAGGACGGGCAGGATGTGGAACAGCAGGCGCACATGATGCATTCATAGCGGCCGTCCAGCTTTTCGCGGTCCTCAATCGACTGCTTCCATTCCTTGGCCGGGGTGTTCGTCTTCGTCTCAAGCCAGGGCATGATCGAGGCATGTTGGGCGTAAAAATGGGTCAAATCAGGGATCAAATCCTTGACGACAGGCATGTGCGGCAGTGGGTAGATCTTGATATCACCCGTCACATCATCAAGCCCGTGAATACAGGCAAGGGTGTTGATCCCATCGATGTTCATCGCGCAAGACCCGCAAATCCCTTCGCGGCACGACCGGCGGAAGGTCAGGGTCGGATCAATCTCATTCTTGATCTTGATCAGCGCGTCCAAAATCATCGGGCCACAGGTATCGGCATCGACAAAATACGTATCCAGCGACGGGTTCTTCCCATCATCAGGGTTCCAGCGATAAATCTGCAACTTGCGCAGATTGGTGGCACCTTCGGGCTTGGGCCATGTCTTGCCTGTCACCATGCGGGAATTCTTGGGGAGGGTCAGTTGTACCATGTTCTGTCCTTCAATTATCTGATGTCGCGCAGCACTGGCGGACGTATGGGCAATGCGCCCGTCTTTTGGAAAACGCACGATTCATAAAGCGCGACCGGGTCCGATCCGCGCAGAAAATCGCTGCTGACGCCGACCGAAGCACTGGCAAAGGGGCCGGAATTGCTGTTCGTACCGATCGTCACGCTGCCTTGCGGGCCTTGCGCTGCGCGGGCGCGCGCTTCGCAATCGTCAGCCACGCGGGCAGGATCGACGGGAATGTCGCAGGCCAGCAGAAAAAGCGGCAAGGCTAGGATCAGGCGCGTCATGACAACACCTGACGGAAGTGCGCTTTAGAAGCGGCGGCCCACGCAGTAGCCGGATCCGCCGTAAAGCACAGATGCGCCGGGCGGGCAAAAGGCCGGGCGGGGTGGCGCAAGGCGCGGCAGGTGTGGCGCATGGCTTTGGCCTTGGCGCGCCCCAGCCTCAAACGCGTCCACGTCGGTGACCCCGACATTGGACAAGCAGTTGCGATAGCGCCCGTTGGCCGCAGCGGTTGATGTGGTTTGACGGGCAAATCCACTAAACAACGCTTCGACAACGTCAGCGAAGGTTTTGGTTTCGCGCGGGACATGCACACCGCGTTCCTGGAACCAGATCGCGCGGCAATCATCCGGGGTTGTTGGGGCCTTCTGCTGGACTTGCTGCACCGAGCAGCCAGACAAAACAAGGACACCGCAAAGCGCACCGACACGTGCGGATTTTGATCGTAACATGAAAGCCCCCCCAGGCCGTACTGCGCCAACGGCGGCGCAGTCACACACTCTTCACACTGCGCGGCAGAGTCAAGACTGAGCACTAAAAAGGGGGACCGATCCATCAATAAACCCGTGCTTTCGGGGCGATACGCTTCATATCGATGCCGCCTTCGGCTTCGGTGGTCAGCGGATCAAGATGCACAGGGCGCGTGGTCAGCTTTGTCTTTGGACCATCGACAGTCGCCAGCGAGTGAACACGCCACTTCTTGTCATCGCGATCAGGGTAATCCTCGTGGGCATGGGCCCCGCGGCTTTCCTTGCGCGCTTCAGCCGCAACGATTGTGGCCAAGGCGTTTGGCATCAGGTTCGTCAGCTCCAACGTCTCCATCAGGTCTGAATTCCAAACCAGCGAACGGTCGGTGACTTTGATGTCATTCATCTTGCCAGCGATGGCTTCCATTTTATTGACGCCTTCGGCCAACGTCTTATCGGTGCGGAAAACAGCGGCGTCTTCCTGCATCGCTTTTTGCATCTCAAGACGCAATTCAGCGGTGCCAACAGCGCCATCCGCGTGGCGCAGCCCATCAAACCGATCAAAGGCATAATCAATGCTGGCTTGGTTCAGCGTCTGGTTCGGCGCGTTCTTGTCCACAACCTCACCTGCCTTGATCGCAGCAGCGCGGCCAAAGACCACAAGGTCGATCAAGGAATTTGACCCAAGGCGGTTCGCACCATGCACAGACGCACAGCCCGCCTCACCCACAGCCATCAGGCCCGGTACGATGGCGTCAGGGTCTTTCTTGGTCGGGTTCAGAACCTCGCCCCAATAGTTTGTTGGAATACCGCCCATGTTGTAGTGGACAGTCGGCAGCACAGGGATCGGTTCCTTGGTCAGATCAACGCCTGCAAAGATGCGCGCGGATTCAGAAATGCCGGGCAGACGCAGATCCAAAGTCTCGGGCGGCAAGTGGTTCAGGTGCAGGTGAATGTGATCACCATTCGCGCCTACACCGCGCCCTTCGCGGATTTCCATCGTCATGCAGCGGGACACCACATCACGGGACGCGAGGTCTTTGTAGGTCGGGGCATACCGCTCCATAAAGCGTTCGCCTTCAGAGTTGGTGAGGTAGCCCCCTTCCCCGCGTGCGCCCTCAGTGATCAGACAACCAGCGCCGTAAATACCGGTTGGGTGGAACTGAACGAATTCCATATCCTGCAAAGGCAGGCCTTGACGCGCGACCATGCCACCGCCATCACCCGTACAGGTGTGGGCAGATGTGGCGCTGAAATACGCACGACCATAGCCACCCGTGGCAAGCACAGTGGTCTTGGCAGAAAACACATGCATGGTGCCATCATCCAGCTTCCACGCGATAACGCCCTGACATTCGCCGTCTTCTGACATGATCAGATCGGTCGCGAAGTACTCAATATAGAACTCAGCCTTCTGCTTGATCGACTGACCATAAAGCGTGTGCAGGAT